>JBBQIU010000293.1:0-5070 GCA_038325245.1 Verrucomicrobiota bacterium | reverse complement strand
CTGGTCTTCCTTCTCCTTCGAAAGGATTTCGTCGGACTCGCCAACGCCTGGGAGACCGAACAACTGAACCAGGAACAGGCCGCCGCCGCCGCCCACCCCGTCCCGGCCTGGGTCACCGGCATTCACCTTCTCGCCATGGCGTGGGCCGTCCTCACCTCCCACCACCCCATCTTCCTCATCGGGGGCTTCCTCTTCTTCCTCGCGTTCTACACCGCCACCGAGGATTTCCAGAGCAAGCTCGACCTCCGCGGGCCGATCCTTGTCGGGTTCTTCCTCGCCGGTCTCGTCATCCACGGAGGCTTCCAGCAATGGTGGATCGCCCCCACCCTCGGCGGTCTCGGCGATTGGCCCCTGTTCGCCATGTCCACCGTCCTCACCGCCTTCAATGACAACGCCGCCATCACCTACCTCGCCTCCCTCGTCCCGGGTTTCACCGACAGCATGAAACACGCCGTCGTCGCTGGCGCCGTCACCGGCGGCGGCCTCACCGTCATCGCCAACGCCCCCAATCCCGCCGGACAATCCATTCTCGCCCGGCATTTCCCCGAAGGCATCTCGCCCCTCGGCCTCCTCCTCGGCGCCCTCGGACCCACCCTTATCGTCGGCGCCTGTTTCATGCTCCTCCCCCACTGAGCCCGGTCACCCGCCCGCAGATAGCCGCCCATCTGGAAGAGCGCAACGCCCCCGGACAACCCCCGGCGTGCCGCTGCAATCAAGCTCCGCCCTCCGCCATCAAGATTTCACTAAGAGCTCTGTCCCGGACCGCCGTTGACCTCGAACCGTCCGCCCCTAACATCCCTCCCCGCGTTCCCGATACTTGTTATGCCCAAGAAAACGACCAAGCCGGCCGCCAAGACCACGAAGCCTTCCAAGGCGTCGCTCGCGCCCGCGCCCGCGTACCAGTCCATCACGTCCATGCTCCGTGAGGTGCGTGTCTTCAAACCCTCCCCGGAATTCTCCGCCGCCGCCCACATCACGTCCCTCGCCCAATACCGCAAACTCCACAAGGAGTCCGTGACCCAGCCCGACCGCTTCTGGGGCCGCGTCGCGCGCGAGGAATTGCTCTGGGACACCCCCTTCAAGAAGGTCCTTCAATGGAAGGAACCCCTCGCCAAGTGGTTCATCGGTGGCCGCCTGAATCTTGCCTCCAACTGCCTCGACCGCTGGCTCGATACCCCCACCGCCAACAAGGCCGCCCTCATCTGGGAAGGCGAACCCGCTTCCGATGGACGCCCCGGGGAGGAACGCACCCTCACCTACAAGCAACTCCACCGCGAAGTCTGCCGCTTCGCCAATGTCCTGAAACGCCATAAGGTCGGCCGCGGCGACCGCGTCCTCATCTACCTCCCCCTGGTTCCTGAGGCTGCCATCGCCATGCTCGCCTGCGCCCGCATCGGCGCCGTCCATTCCGTCGTCTTCGGCGGCTACAGCGCCAATTCCGTCGCCGACCGCGTCTCGGATTGCGGCGCCAAACTCATCATCACCTCCGATGGCGGCTACCGTCGCGGCGCGGTTGTTCAACTCAAGAAGAACGTCGACGACGCCCTCAACCTCAAGAACCCCGAAGGCCGGACCATCGCGGCCTCCGTCACCACCGTCCTGGTGCTCCGTCGCTGCCAAAACGATATCCACATGCAGGAAGGCCGTGACTTCTGGTGGCATCGCGAACTCGAGTACGTCACCCCCGATTGCCCCGCCGAGAAGCTGGATTCCGAGGCCCCCCTCTTCATCCTCTACACCTCCGGCTCCACCGGAAAACCCAAGGGCATCTTCCACACGACCGCCGGCTACCTGCTCGGCGCCAAACTCACCACCCGCCTCGTCTTCGACCTCAAACCCAACGACGTCTACTGGTGCACCGCCGACGTCGGCTGGGTCACCGGCCATAGCTACGTCATCTATGGTCCCCTCGCCAACGGCGCCACCAGCGTCATGTACGAAGGCGCCCCCAACTGGCCCGAACCCGACCGCTTCTGGCGCATCGTCGAGAAGTACGGCGTCACCATCCTCTACACCGCGCCGACCGCCATCCGCGCTTTCATGAAGTGGGGCGATGAATGGCCGAAGAAGCACAACCTGAAATCCCTTCGCCTCCTCGGCTCCGTTGGGGAACCCATCAATCCCGAAGCCTGGATGTGGTACCACGAGGTCATCGGCGGCAAACGCTGTCCCATCGTCGACACCTGGTGGCAGACCGAAACCGGCGCCATCATGATCACGCCCCTCCCCGGCGCCATCCCCACCAAACCAGGGTCCGCCACCCTCCCCTTCTTCGGCATCCAACCCGAAGTCGTCGACGACCAGGGCAAGGAGGTTCCACGCAATATCGGTGGCAAGCTCGTCATCCGCAAACCCTGGCCCTCCATGCTCCGCGGCGTCTGGGGTGATCCCGAACGGTTCAAGCAAACCTACTGGACCGAGGTCCCCCACTCCTACTTCACCGGCGACGGCTGCCGCCAGGACAAGGACGGTTACTTCTGGATCGTCGGCCGCATCGACGATGTGCTCAACGTGGCCGGTCACCGCATCGGCACCGCGGAGGTCGAGAGCGCCCTCGTCAGTCATCATTCCGTCGCCGAAGCCGCCGTTGTCGGACGTCCCGACGAACTCAAGGGTCAGGCCCTCGTCGCCTTCGTCACCCTCAAGACCGGTATCCACGCCAAACCCGAGTTGCGGGAGGAACTCCGCCTGCACGTCGCCAAGGAGATCGGCCCCGTGGCCAAACCCGACGATATCCGATTCGCCGAACTGCTTCCCAAGACCCGTTCCGGCAAAATCATGCGCCGCCTCCTGAAGCAGATCGCAGCCGGGGTCGAGGTGAAGGGCGATACCACCACCCTCGAGGATTTCAACGTCATCGCCCGGCTGGCGCAGTCTTCCGAATAGGAATCCTTTCTTGTCCATCGGACCTCTGCCATCAATCCGGCATGGTCATCGGCATTCCCCGGGAAATCAAAGATCAGGAACACCGGGTCGCTCTCCTGCCATCCGCCGCCTACCAACTCACGAAGCGGGGCCATGGTGTCGTCGTTGAAACGGCCGCGGGCCTCGGAGCCGGTTATCCGGATGCCGACTACGAGGCTGCCGGAGCCCGGGTCGTGGCCGACCACCGCACCGTCTTCGAGAAGTCCGATCTCATCGTCAAGGTCAAGGAACCGCTCGAATCCGAGTATCCCCTGCTCCGCTCGGGCCAGTTGCTCCTGACCTATCTGCATCTCGCCGCCAATCGCGCCTGCACGGACGCCCTCCTGAAATCGGGAATCACAGCGATCGCCTACGAGACCATCGAGGTCAACCGCCGCCTGCCGCTCCTCGAACCGATGAGCGAGATCGCCGGGCGCATGAGCGTGATCGTCGGCGGCTATTTCCTCGCCAAACACAATGAAGGCAGCGGCGTCCTCCTCGGCGGCGTTCCGGGCGTGCTTCCCGGCAAGGTCATGGTACTCGGGGGAGGCACCTCCGGCATTAATGCGGCCCGCATGGCCACCGGCATCGGCGCAGACGTCACCGTGCTGGAGGTCGATCTCGAACGGATGCGCTTCCTCGACATCACGCTTCACACCGCCCACACCCTCTATTCCAACGAAACCCACCTCATGGACCTCCTGCCCTCCGTCGATCTTCTCATCGGCGCGGTCCTTGTCCCCGGCGCGCGGGCTCCCAAACTCATCCGTCGCGAAATGCTCCGGCGCATGCGCCCCGGCAGCGTGCTGGTGGACATCGCCATCGATCAGGGCGGCTGCTCGGAAACATCCCGCCCCACCACTCACGATCATCCGGTCTACACCGAGGAAGGCGTCCTTCACTACTGCGTCGCCAACATGCCCGGCGCGTATGCCCGAACCGCGACCCAGGCTCTGACCAATGTGACCTTCCCCTACGTCCAGTGGCTCGCCGACTGCGGCCTCAGCGACGCCCTTCAACGCCACCCGGCGCTGGCCAGCGGCATCAACGTCTGCAAAGGAAAGGTCACCCACCCGGCGATCGCCGAGGCCCACGGGCTTCCGTACTTCGACGCCCGTACCGCCCTCGGCACAGCGGCAGAATAGGAGAAGTTTTCGCCCTTCGGGGGAGGGGTGAACCCGGGAAGGCGAATCCTGTCCGTCCAGCTCTCTGCGTTCCCTGCGTTCTTTGTGGCAAATCCCTCCCTTCCGGTGCTCAGGGCCGTCGTGTTCACGTGGGCCTGGAGGCAAATTTGCGGATCTCGAATCGGAACGAGCCGAAGTTGATGAGGAGTCCATGTTCCATTCTCGAGGCCTTCAGGTACCCAAGAATCTGTGCCTCGTGTTCAGGGGCAAGTGCCTTTGTGGCCTTAATTTCGATGAGCAGGGATTCCTCCACTAGGAGGTCGACAACGTAGGCGCCGACCATCGTTGCGTCCTCATCGTAGACTTGGACGGGATGCTGCTGTCGGACCTGAAGTCCCAGCTTCCGGAGTCGGTGAGCGAGAGTGTTTTCGTAGACTTTCTCCAAGTGGCCGTGTCCGAAATAAACGTGGATATCGAATGCAGTTTGGCGAATTTGGGCACAGCACTCCCTGATTCTCGCGTCCATACCAACCTCCTTGCCCCGACCCTAACCAGGCCCTTCCGAAACGCCAGCGGGGCGGGCCCTTCCTTTGCGCTGATTGCTTTTTGGCTTGCCCGTTTGGATTTAGGCCACAAAGAACGCAGAGAGCGCAGAGAAGGACACGGGAGAGGCCCGGTTCTGCCGAGCCTGATGGGTGAACCCGGGAAGGCGAATCCTGTCCGTCCAGTTCTCTGCGTTCCCTGCGTTCTTTGTGGCAAATCCCTCCCTTCCGGTGCTCAGGGCCGTCGTGTTCACGTGCTGGAGGCAAATTTGCGGATCTCGAATCCTTGTGGTTTGCCCGTTTGGATTTAGGCCACAAAGAACGCAAGGAGCGCAGAGAAGGACACGGGGGACGCCCGGTTCTGCCGAGCCTGATGGGTGAACCCGGGAAGGCGAATCCTGTCCGTCCAGCTCTCTGCGTTCCCTGCGTTCTTTGTGGCAAATCCCTCCCTTCCGATGCTCAGCGGGGCCATACCAGGCCGGAATCCGGTGTCCCCACCA
>JBBQIU010000292.1:0-5091 GCA_038325245.1 Verrucomicrobiota bacterium | reverse complement strand
CAGGGCATCGCCCTGGGCAGTCTCATGACGCCTCACTTGGCGGCGGCCGGCCAGAAATGGCCAAACTCCAACTCTCCCGCCAGCGGGAGACGGGTAAATGGCCCAGCGGGTTTCGAGGGTGATCAGACAGGTTCGCCGGCTCGGTTCATGGGCGGTGAGAAGATCAAAATGGAACCGGTTCTTCTCCACCAAGACGGGAGCGGAACGGGGAAGGAAACGGATAGCCGTCAGAGGCGGAGCAGCGTGTCGATTTCGGCCCGCAGACGCGCGGAGCTGAGCGGCTTCGGAACGTGGCTGTCCATGCCCGCCTTCAGGCAGGTCTCCCGATCCCCGGGCATGGCATACGCCGTCGTCGCGATGATGGGAATGCGGCGGTCCCGTCCTTGTTCGGCCTTGCGATAGGCGGTGGTGGCCTCGAGCCCGTCCATGACGGGCATCTGCACATCCATCAGCACGAGATCGAAGCTTTGCTTGAGAAGGAGGTCCAGGGCCGCCGCGCCGGTGTCCACGACCGTCGCCTGATGGCCGAGCCTCTTGAGGAGAATCACAGCGAGCTTCTGATTCACGGCATTGTCCTCGGCGACGAGCACGTTCAGGGAACGGACCGAGGCGAGGGTCCGGGCATCGCCTGCGGCGGGCTCGGCCGCCGTCCGTGGCTGGACTCGGAGGGCGCCGAGGGCGCGAAGCATCGCCTGGAGGAGATTGCGTCGGGAGACGGGTTTCACGAGGCAGGCGGCGAAGCCGAGATCGCGGGCCGTCGCGGGATCGCCGGCCTGGTCCGTGGACGTCAGCATGAGGATGGACGTGGTACGAAGCGCTTCGGACATCCGCATGCGGCGCGCGACGTCAAGGCCGTTCATGTCCGGCATGTGGTTGTCGAGCAGGACGAGGGTGTAGGGGTCCTCGTTCCGCCACGCCCGCTGGAGTTCCTCGAGTGCGGAAGGGCCGTCGGCGACCGACATGGGTCGGGCCGCCCATGAGAGCAGGGTGACCTCCAGAATCCGGCGGTTCGTGGAGTTGTCGTCGACGATGAGAACCCGCTTTCCCTCGAGGGCCGAGGGGCTCTCGCAAGGGTCGGGTTGGCTGGCCTGGGACGAGGCGATGCCGAAGCGTGCGGTGAAGTGGAAGGTGCTGCCGCGGCCGGGTTCGCTCTCTACCTGGATACGACCGCCCATTAGCTTTGCGAGACGATCGCTGATCGTCAGACCAAGTCCGGTCCCCCCGTAACGGCGCGTGGTCGAATTGTCCGCCTGGGTGAAGGGCAGGAAGATCGCCTCGAGCTTGTCCGGTTCGATGCCGATTCCCGTGTCGCTCACGGTGAACTGAAGAAGGACCTCGCCGTTCGGGGACGGGTTCGGGTACTCGGCGGCGACGCTGAGCACCACCTCCCCGGCCTCGGTGAAGCGGATGGCGTTGGCGACGATGTTGGAGACGATCTGGCGGAGCCGCTGCGGATCCCCGATGAGCCGGTCGGGAATGTCCGCGGTCATGTTCCATGCCAATTCGAGTTGCTTGGAATGGGCGCGGGTGGAAAGGGCCTTCAGCGACTCGTTCAGGACGTCGTTCAGGGAAAACTCGATACGTTCCAATTCGATCCGGTCGGCCTCGATCTTCGAGAAATCCAGGATGTCATTGAGAATTCCGAGCAGGGAATGGCCGGAGGAGTGAATGATCTCGGTGTACTCGCGCTGAACATCCGTTACCGGCGTGTCGAGAAGCGACTCCGTCATTCCCAGAATCCCGTTCAATGGGGTCCGGATTTCGTGGCTCATGTTGGCGAGAAACGAGCTCTTGGCTCGGTTCGCGGCCTCTGCGATGTCGCGGGCGGCGACGAGTTCCGCGGTTCGAAGCGCGACCGCCTTCTCCAGCACGTCGACGGCCTGGCCGGCCTGGCGTGACAGGATCCATTTTTCCGTGAGGGCCTTCGCCATTTGGATGGCCTCCACGTTGTCGAAGGGCTTCTTCAGGATCAGCAACTGGTCGGCGGACCCCAACTCCGCACTGATCTCCTTCCAGGAATAGTCCGAATAGGCCGTGCAGAGGACGACCTGGAGATCCGGGGCCACCTTCCACAACTCCTTGATTGTCTCGACGCCGTTCCATCCGGGAGGCATGCGAAAGTCGACGAAGGCCATCGCGAAAGGCTCGTCCGCGGCGATGGCCGCCTTGACCAGATCGAGGGCCTCCTGGCCCTGGTGGGCGGAGCGGACATCGAAGGACTCGGCGTCGGGGGCGGGGTCGGTTCCGAAGAGCGAACTCTCCACCGCGTTCAGCTCTTCAAGCGCCTTCGTGGGTTCGGGGCGCGTCAGGATTCTCCGGAAGTCCTGATGAATCTCCCGATTGTCGTCGACCACGAGAACCCGTCGGTTCGGTGGCTCAAGGTGCGGTGGCATGGGGCGCTTCAAGAACATATCTGAAATCCGCGCGCCTCCGGAAAGCGCAGGGCGAGTGGCGTGCGCGTGGCCCGGGACCCCGGATCGTATTCATTCATCGGCAGGCCCGCCTGAAACTGAATTCTGCGTGGACTACTGGGTCAATGGCCTGGGCGGCGAGCCCTTCTTGGTCATCACCCAAGTCATCAATCCAGGACTGGTCCGAGTGCTGCGCGAAGAGATCGTGTCACGATTGCTGCGCGAGGCTCCCCAACCCGGCGAAGCAGTGCTTGAGGAGAGGGCAATGGGGTCAAACGTTGTCGAGACCGGCGAAGGCCGCCGCCGCTCGAAGCGCGACCCAGCATTCGCGCTGAGTGTAGCACATAGCCGGAACAGCAGTGGCCAGGCAGGTGAAGAACATGGTTAAGTGAAGTGAAGAGCCTTGATCCACGAATGTAAGGTCACAACTGCCGGCGCAAAGTTCCCGCCAAAGCCTCGAATAGCTTTCCGATCTTCGATCGATTCTTGAACTCCGCCCGCGTCATCAATCGAGATTTGCTTTTGTCGTCCTCGAACGTCTTCACCTGTTCCGCTGCAAAGACGGTGTCGTGGATGTTAAGATTGGCTTCATCGTTCAGGCGAAACGAACGGTCGTCAAAGTTGGTCGAGCCGACTGACACCCAGACGTCGTCCACGATGATGACTTTGCAGTGATACATCGTGGGCTGGTATTCATGAATTTCCACTCCGCCGTCGAGCAACTCCCCCCAGCGGGAACGGCTCGCGCTCTGGACAATCTTCGCGTCGGAATGGGGACCGGGCACAATGATCTCAATCCTAACCCCCCGCTTCCGTGCGGCCAGGAAGGTCTCGATGGCCAGGTCGTCCGGGACAAAATAGGCCGCCTGCAGTCGAATGCTTTTGGTGGCCGACGCAATCGAAAGCAAATACATGAGGCGCACGCTTTCGCTGCCCTCGCCACGCGAACTCCTGAAGACTTGCGCCAGCGAATCTCCGACCGACTTCAGTTCCGGAAAGTATTCCGGGCCGAAGAGGACCTTAGCCGTGGTCTTGATCCAGTTGTCGGTGAAGGCCGCCTGCATCTGCGCCACGCCCGGCCCCTCGATCCGATATTGGGAATCGCGCCAATGGTCTTTGGACTGCGCGTGTCCAGTCCACAGGTCGGCGATGCCGACGCCGCCCGTGAACCCCACCCGGCCATCGACGACCAGAAGCTTTCGGTGCGTGCGGTTGTTTATGCGCGCCAGCGAGTACCACCGAAGAGGATGATAACGTTCCACTTCCACCCCGGCGGATTTCATATCTTCCAGGAACTTCCTCTCGAGCTTGCCGGCGCCCACCGCGTCCAGCATCACATGCACTTTCACACCGGCCTTCGCGCGCTGGCACAAGGCTTCGGAAAACTCCCGGCCAATGTCGCCCGACCAGTAGATGTAGGTTTCGAAAGTGATTGTCTCCCGCGCGTCACGAATGGCGCCGAGCATGGCGGGGAAAATCTCATCGCCGTTCTGCAACGCGTGGACGCGGTTCCCGGCCAGAATGCTCGGCCCCAGCAGATTCCCCATCGTGCGGAGAAACTGCGGATCACCGACCGCAAAGCGATGAGTGATCTGATAGCGAATCTGCTTCTCCCCGGCGCGGAGATTCAGAAACAGCACGGTCAGAAATGCCGTTGCCACCAGCGTAATGCAAATGGCGATCAGCATTAGGATCTTCGACAGCGGTGTCTCTTTTCACCCGGCATATGTTTGCACACCGGACGTCATCCGGGCCGACGCAGGCTGGACCCGCGATCCCAGATGCGTCCCATCTTCGCGGCGGCGATGAATTCTGCGACGGCCTTGTCGTTGGCGAGTGGGACGATGCCTGCACCGGGATTCACGCTTCAGACAGGCTCCAACGCCCATCACCATCTGCATCGCCCTGGAGAGCCTTCTCCACCCGATTCCAGGCGTGCGCGTGGCGTGTTTGGCCTTATCCCAGGTGAGATTGGAACTCCCTTCTGACTGGTCGTAGTCACGCTGCAAGTACGTTTCCACTTCCTCGTATTTCCTGTCGGAATAACGGGTGAAGCCCTCCTCTGTCGTTCGTTATCATTTTCTCCTCGTTCATGTGCTTTGTTTTCTCATGGTCGTGTTCCGTCAATGGAACCGGACGAGCGTTTTGGTTGGAATTATTTCCGACTCATCCCTAGTGCGCCCGCTTCTGGCCGCTCCGTTCAACGGGGCGTTGCGATTGGCGCGGGGCGGAAACCATCGGCGTCTTGGCACGGATTTCCCCGCGGCCCGCTGAACCCCGTGAGTCGCGCGCCTTGGGATTCTCACGGGGATCGGAGGGCTGCTTGTTGCTTGCTGATTCTTTGTTCTGCTGGGTTCGGGATTCTTTTTTCATGGTTGGGATTATCTGGTTGTCTGATCCGGGGAGTACGGCGGACCTGATCTTCTTCAGGCGGGGAGCTTCTCCGGCGGTGGAAAGCCGTGTTGTTCGCGGCCCGGCGGGCCGTCGAAGCGCTTGGAGGTCTTGTAGAGTTCAAACCGGCCATCCGCCGCCAGGGCCGCGCAGCGGGCCCGCAAGCCGCGCATTTCTTCCGGCGTCAGCGGAGTGAAATTGCGCGCAATGGCGAGGTTCTGATGCAGCACCTCCAACGTCTCCATGCCACTCACCAGCACCGCGATGGGCAGGCTCAACACGTAACGCA
>JBBQIU010000291.1:0-5094 GCA_038325245.1 Verrucomicrobiota bacterium | reverse complement strand
CTCCATCGGGGTTGGTGGCGGCACAACTTGCAGGCGTTCGCTCCCGGTGCCGAACCCTTCGCGTCCCGTCGTCAGATCGAGATCGAAGGGACGGTTCGGTGCGCTGGTCAATCGGTCGTTGCCGGAAAGATTCTCCATCGCCGGCGCGGTCACGGAAGGCCCGAACCTCGAATCCAGGCTTTGCGAAAGATTTCGGTTCGCACCCGGCGACGCGCCGAACCCGCCCGGCCCCGCGACACCAAACATGGAATCCGTAACCCCAGGCCTGCCGCCGGATGTTCCCGTTCCAAGGATTGTCGGAGCCGACGTCCCGAGAATTCGCCGCAACGAATCCATGCGATCCTCGCGGGTGGGTAAATCCCGGTTCGAATCCCGGAGGAAATCTCCGGACTTCGGCACCAGGGATCCGAATTCGAGAAAACCATCGGAAGGCTCACGGCGGCCTCCGAGCGCTGGGTCCCGCGTCGTTCCCACGCCATCACGCTGCCCCGGCGAGACGTCGGTACGATCGCCGTCCATCTCCCCACCATTCGTCAACGAATCGGTTCGCTCATCCGAGTTCGACTCCCGCCCGCGATCTCTCGGATCCCGATTATTCAGGCCCCGACGGTCCCTGGCCGAACGATCCATTTCACCATCCATGTCACGTTCCAATGCCGAGGAATCCGAGTTCCTGAACCGATTGAGGCCACGGTCGTTGCGTCCGGACTGTCGGTCGAACAGGTCATCGATCCCCAATTCCGTCTCCGATCCTCTTGCCGTTCCCGTGAGACCGTCGCCGAAATCGTCATCGCCATCAGCGGGTCGGGCCCACGAGGAGCGCCGCTCGATCAATTCCTGGAGCGCCCTCATCCGATTCACCTGGTCCGGCGCGGGCAAGGCGACGGCCGAAGGAACATCGGACACCGAACCGCCCGGCTCCCGCCGCTGAAAATTAAACTGCGGCGTTTCAGCATCCGATCCTGTCAGCGGAGCGACCTTCAGCTCCTCCCGCGGAGGCGAGAACTCAATCTTGTCGCCTTCGGGCCGCAGGGCCCCTTGTGCCATCACGGCCGATCCGCACATCAGGACCAAAAGGGTTGTTCGAAAAATGACAGGTTTCATGGGCGCGGAAATGGGTGACCGAACAACAGCCTAGATAGACCCGCACGGCGGTTCCGTCAAAGCCCGAAAATTTTACTTGGCGTCGTCCCCCGACGCCGCAGACTCAGCCCTCGGTTTGTCCGGTGGTGTAATGGTAGCACAACTCCCTTTGGAGGAGTTTGTCATGGTTCGAATCCATGCCGGACAGCCAACTTCCTACGCATCGCATGCGATGCGTCCAATCCCCCGCGGCGCGCGTAAATGAAGTCGATGGCCGCGCGAGGAATCCCCAAGCTCACCCCGTGCGTGCGTCACGACCTTCGTCCGACTCCCGACGCACCGTGATGACGCGTCTCCTGCGACAACTCCTCTGCTGGTACGCGGCATTTTGCCTCACCTTCGCGGGTGTCGTCGGCGTCAGCCCCTTCCTCCACCATCTCGTGGATCACGGCGGACAGGGTGTCGCCCACGTCCATTCCCGCTCCGTGACGGTCCCGAGATGGCAAGCCCACGCCCACAGTCACGGCACCGCGCATGTCGCCGGCCACAACCGTGACATTCCTATTCCATTCGGTCGCTTCCGGGCAACGTTCGCCGACGCGCACGAATCGTTCCGATTCTCCGCCTCCTCGTTCGCTCGCCTTTGGCATGCCTTGACCCACTGGGTCTCAGGGGATGCAGATCACTCCCATGGTCCGTCGTCGGGTCCGGCCGATCCCGACCATCACCATGGCGGCCTGTCGCAATTGCTCGCAGATGGCCTGATCGAGCCGGCGCTCGAACCTCCGCCATTTGATGCACCCTTCGACACGCATCGGCTTGTCTCACTTCTCCCGGGGTTTCTTCCTCCCAATCCCCGTTGGGACGCCCAGACGGCGGGCCGCGGGCCTCCTCTCGTGGTCGCCTGAAACGCCGCCGCGCTAAATGCGGCTTCTTCGTGGCCGATCCTTGGCCTGGCCTCTCGTCTCGTATCCAGCGCGCCGACACGGTGTCGGTAAAATCCATGACCCCCCGCTCGTCGCGGCAGGCGTCCCGCGTGCCGTAAAGCCGGGCTTTCCGCCCGGCGAAAGCTAACCGAATTCATTCCACCAACCCTTTCCATCCATGTCCCAACGTCATCAAACCGATTCCCGTTTCAGCCTCATGGCCGCCTCGTTGGCCTGCGTCCTCTGCGGAGCCTCCGAGACGAACGCCGCCGAACTACCTCCGCTCTCGCCGGAAACTGCCGTGGACGGCGGCGCACCCTCCACCATCCCCCTGCCGGAGATCCTCGTTCGCGGACGCGGCGACAGCCTCGTCGGTGTCGCTCAATCCGCGACGCAAGGCACCATTGGATATCAGCAACTCGAACTGCGCCCACTCTCGCGCAGCGGTGAGGTGCTCGAAGCCGTTCCCGGCATCATCGTCACTCAGCACGCCGGCGGAGGAAAAGCGAACCAGTATTTCCTGCGCGGCTTCAATCTCGACCATGGCACGGACTTCTCCACGAGCGTCGACGGCATGCCGCTCAACCTCCCGACGCACGGACATGGGCAGGGCTACACCGACATGAATAGCGTGATCCCCGAACTCGTGGAGCGTGTGAACTACCAAAAGGGCGTCTACTACGCCGGGACGGGCGATTTCAGCTCCGCAGGGTCGGTACAATTGGAGACGTTCAAGATCCTCCCGCAGAGCTTCGCGATTCTGGAGGGCGGCATGTACGGGAATGCCCGAGCGGTGTTCGCGTCCTCGCCCCAGCTTGGCGACGGTCACCTTCTCTACGGCATGGAGGCCTATCACCACGACGGCCCCTGGGAGAACCCAGACGACTATCAGAAGTTCAACGGCGTTCTGGCCTACAGCCTCGGCGATGCATCCAACGGAGCGAGCTTGAGCTTCCGCGGGTATCACGGCCGTTGGGATTCCAGCGACCAGGTCGCCGCGAGTGCGGTGGACGACGGGTTGGTACCTTTTTTCGGATCGCTCGACGACACCACCGGGGGCGATTCACAGCGATACAGCCTGCAGGGCGAATGGCACCGCTCCGATGCTGGTTCGGCGACGCGTGTTATGACCTACGGCGCCTATTCGGACCTCGATCTCTTCTCGAACTTCACTTACTTCCTGACCGACACCGATCGGGGCGATCAGTTCGAACAAACCGACAAACGGTGGATCGCCGGACTCCAGGCCGACCATACGCTGTTCAATCATTGGTGGGGAAAGGAAGTGGAGAACACCTTCGGGCTCCAAGTCCGACATGACACTATCGACAACGGGCTTTACCAGACCCAGGCCCGCCAGCGCGTCGACAAGATCAACTCCGCCGATGGCAGCGTCCTTCCCGCGACGACCCGCGCCGACAGCGTCCTTCAGACGAGCGCCGGCGCTTTCTATGAGAACACGATCCACTGGACAGACAGGTTCCGTAGTGTGGCGGGGGTACGGGGTGATCTTTATCACTTCGACGTAGACGCCAGCCGTCAGGAGAACTCGGGCCAGCGCACGGACGCGATCGGCAATCCCAAGTTGAGCCTGATCGCAAGCCCTTGGGCAAAGACCGAGGTCTACGTCCAGGGCGGACTGGGATTTCACAGCAATGACGCCCGCGGCACGACCACCCAAGTCGATCCCGTCACCGGCAGTCCCTTCGATGCCGACGGTAATCCAATCCAACGCGCCGATCCTCTCGTGCAGACGATCGGGGCCGTGGTGGGCGTCCGGACGCTGGCCATCGACGGTCTGCAAAGCACGGTCTCGTTCTGGTGGCTCGACATCGACTCGGAACTCCTGTTCGTCGGCGACGCGGGCCTTACCGAAGCCAGCCGCCCGAGCCGGCGATACGGGGTGGAATGGGCCAATTACTACACGCTCGCCAAGGATCTCACGCTCGACGCGGACTTCTCCTTCTCCCACGCCGAGTTTCGGGATGACGATACCGCGGGGGATCGGATTCCTGGCTCGATCGAATGCGTGATCGCCGCGGGAATCAGTTACCACCCGGCGAAGGGTCTCTATGGCAGCGTGCGCCTGCGTTACTTCGGCCCGCGTCCGCTGATCGAGGATGATTCGTTCCAGTCCGGGGAAACCATCCTGCTGGGGGCGCAAGTCGGGTATCGGTTCAACCGCACGTGGACGCTGACGGCCGACATTTTAAACGTCCTGAATCGCCGCGATCACGACATCGATTACGCGTACGAATCGCGGGTGAGGCCTGGGGACGACGCCGTCACCCAGCTTCACTTCCACCCCGTGGAACCAATCCAGGCGCGCTTCGCCCTCACGGCGCGCTTCTGAGGGGCGCCCCCCCGCCGGACATCACCGGGTCGGACTCACCACATTGTCGGTAAGCCAGTCGGTGAGCCGGCCAGTCCAGCCCTGGATCGTCACCAGCTTGGAGCGATTGCCCATGTTGAGCGCGTGACCGCCGCGCGAGTAGAGATGGAGCTCGATCGGAACCCGCGCCGCCCGGTACTTCGGGAGGATCTCCGAAAGGGTGCGCGCCGGCTGCGGGTCACCATTGGCGGCGAGCCAGAACGATGGCGGGGCATTCGTGGGAATCTGCTCCGGAATTCCCAGCGGGCCCGCGTAAATCATGATTTGGAAGCTCGGCGCCGCGGAAAGCCGACCCACGGGATCGGCCGCGCTGATGTCCCCGTCGCCCGGCGTGTACGAGGGAAACGAAGCCACCTCGCCCCCGGCCGAGAATCCCATGATCCCGACGCGGCTGGCGTCGATGCCTCGCTCCTTGGCGTGGTGACGAACCAACCGCAAGGCGCGCTGACCGTCCTAGATCGCATGCTTCGGCAGCGAGTACGGCGAGTTCGTCTCCCGGGGCAGACGGTACTTCAGCGCGAAGGCCGCGATCCCGAGGTTGGTCAGGAACCGGCTCGGAGCGACCCCTTCCCCGTTGAAGCCGAGTTCACGGAAGCCGCCGCCCGGACATACCACGACCGCCGCGCCGGTGGCCTTTTCCTTCGGAGGCAGGAAGACGGTGATGGACGGGTTGTGGACGTTCTTCACCCAATA
>JBBQIU010000290.1:0-5098 GCA_038325245.1 Verrucomicrobiota bacterium | reverse complement strand
CAGCCGGTGAGCAAGACGGGGGATTTGTTGAAGTTCTATTACGCCACGCAGATCGGGCAGGCGCCGCCGAGGTTCGTCCTGTTCTTCAACCGGTCTGACCTTCTGAACCGCTCCTACGAGAAGTACCTTGCCGATTCCCTGAGGACCGCGTTCGGGTATGAAGGCTGTCCCCTGGTCCTGATCCCGAGAGCGCGCCCGAAGACGATTGAGCCGGTTCGGAAGTTTCCGTCGCGGTCGGGTGGAAAACGGGGGCATGTGACGCCTCGTTCGGGCCCTCGCCGGGGCCCTGGCTCCGCCCGGAAGACGGCGAAACCTGGTTTGGCGGGGCGCGTCGGGAAGACCGCGAAGAAGCCGTCGCGGGGGAAGCGGTAGGAGTTGCGGTCTAGCGGAGGGGTGTCGGCTGGTCGACGATTTCGAGGCGGTATTCGGGGGAGCGGATGCTGTTGGGGTGGTTCTTATTGAACCCGGCGGTCGCGTATTCCCATTTGTAGTAATAGAACACGGGGCTTTTCCCCACGGGCAGAGGGACGTCGGCTTCCCATCGGTTGGTCATATTGGGGACACGTTCCATCGGGTAGATTCTCTGGTCGAGCACGACATACGCGCGGATTTCGGATTGGCGGAGGTTCCGGGTGCGCTGGGTGGTGGTCCACTCCGTCTCAAAGCGGTAGAGGCCGGATGTTTCGCGCGTGGCCGCGGTCGGGGTGAGGTTGCTGATGCTGGAAGTGCAGCCCGCCGCGAGGAGGAGTGCGGCAAGCAGGCCGGAAATCCTGCATGGAATGCCTTGCATGGGTGCGAGCGTGCGGAGGAGCGAGTGGGGAAGTAAAGGGGGAAGGTCTGCACCGACCAGAGGTGGCTCGACACCGGACGTGGAGCGCGGTTCGCTGATCGCGTGACCGACATTCCGTTGAACCGGCGGATCGAATTGATCGCCCTCCGACCGGACGCCGTCCGTGGGGAACTCGTGACGCTTTGCGGGGAGGCGGTGGCGTATGATTGCCAGTTGGTGTGCGTGACGGGATCGAGGGTCGGGTTGGCGCTGGAACGTCTCGCGGACACTCCGGTCAAGGTGGCGGCCCTCGTGGGTTTTCCATTCGGCGCCAGCGACGGCGACGTGAAACGGTATGAGGTCGAGGTGGCGGTGGATGCCGGGGCGCACGAGATCCAGTGCGTGGTGAATCCCGGTTTGCTGAAGGAGGGGTCGGACCGCGCCCTGCTTCGGGAGTTGCGGGACGTCCGCGAGGCCGCGGAAGAAAGACCGGTTACGGCGATCATCGAATTGGGGCTGTTGACGCCCGAGGAAGCCCGGCGCGCGGTGTTGTTGACCCTCGACGCCGAGATTCAGTTCCTCGCGACCGCCACCGGGTGCGCGGCGAGGCCCACGACGCCGGTGGACGTTCTGGACCTCCGTGAGATGGCGGGTGCGGAGCTGGGGTTGACCGCAGTGGGGGGCATCTACTCAGTCGAAGACGCGGGGGCGCTGATCGCGGCCGGGGCGAACCGGGTGGGCGTGTTTTCGCTCGCGCGGCTCCAGGACCCGCCCTTCGAGAATCGGAGGATCCGAAGCTGAGGGTGTTTGGCGAAAACAAGGTTCCTTCTTTGTGCTCTCTGCGTTCCCTGTGGCCAAAATCTAAGCCGTAACGATTCCGTTGCGATCAAGGGGCCTTGCGCGAAGACGCCAAGAACGCGAAGGAATTCCGGGGGGAACTTTGGCATCAGGATATAGCGGGCGACCTCACCGTTCAGTGCTCGTTTCCACCCCACACAGAATCCGGGTTCCGGCTTCTCCTCCTTCGCGTCTTCGGGTCTTCGCGTGCCTCAGGACTGAATCGTTCCGGCTAAGCGGGGAGGCCTTCAGGCCCACGTGAACGCGACGGACATGAGCGCCGTACGGGGAGGGACTTGCCGCAAAGAACGCAGGGAACGCAGAGACTTGGAAGGACGGGATCGCTTTCCCAAGTCCACCGATCCTCCGAAGGACAAAAAACGGGCGAGACGTACTCCTGGGAATCATCATCCGCTTCCTCAGCAATCGGTTATCCGTATTCAAGGACGCGTCCCGGTGCTCAGGGGTGCGGACTGAGCGGGACAATCCCTGCGAAAAGCTTGCGGGATCAGCGGCGGACGATGCGCTGGCCGTTGAGTTCGTTGACGAGGGCACGGGCGTCGTAGACCCGCCTCAAGGCCTCGAGGATGCCACGGGAATCGACGGACAGCGCCCGGGCGTGGACGTCGTCGTAGGCGAAATCGAGGACCAGTGAGGGAAGGTTTCCGTCGAAGATAATACCGACAAACTCCCCGGCGCGGTTGACGGTTGGGCTGCCGGAATTCCCGCCGATGATGTCGACGGTGGAGACGAAGTTGAAGGGGGTGTCGAGCGCGAGACGGCCGCGGCGTTTGATCCAGCGCTCGGGGAGATCGAAAGGGGGTTGGGCCCGCTGGGACTCGGAGCGTTCGTACAGACCTCGGAACCGGGTGAAGGGAGGGATGGTCTGGCCACCCTCTTCGAAGCTCTTCACGACGCCGAACGAAAGTCGGAGAGTGAACGTCGCATCCGGGTAGGAACTGGTTCCCTGGAGGGCGAAGCGGGCTTTGGCGATGGCGGCGTGGGCCTGCTGTTTTACCTCGTCCTGTTCCTCCATGATCTTGCGAATGCTGCGTGCTTCCGCCTCGACCAGGCGGGCGAGCTTGATCAGCGGATCGGCGGCGGCGGTGACGGCGGCGGCTCCGCCTTCAAAGAGTTGACGGCGGGTCGCCACGTCGCCGAGACGGGTGGCGCCGATCACCTCGGCGGCGCGGGCGCGAGGTGACTTTCCGGCCAGGACGGTCTGGACGAGCGGATCCGAGATGCCGAGCCGGATGGTCAGGAAGGTCAGCGCGTCTGAGAGAAGAACAGTTTCGAGATCGGCATGGATGGGCTGGGTGGAGAAGAGGCTGAGTTCGAGCGATGTGCGATTCGAGTCACGGAACTCACGAAGGCGATCACGGCTGGCCTTGGGGAATTCAACCCCGGCACGGAGGAGGGTGCGGGCGATGGAGAACAGCTCGCCGCGGAAGCCCCATGCGCCTTCGAGCATGCGGTAGCGCACGGCGTGTTCGCCGATGATTTGCTGGGCGGCAGCAACTCGCTCGAAGGCATTCCGCGCGGCTTCGAAGTCGGCGGAGGCGCCCAGGCGGGAACGGAACGTAGCTTCGGCGTTGGCGATTCTGCCGAAGAAGGCGGGGTCCTGAAGGCCGGCGAGTCCGCCGATGCGCGCCTTGCGGGAATTCTGGATGCTGAACAGTTCGTCCTTGGCGCGGCGGCTATTCTCGGCGCTGCGGTCACTCCAGGCCTTGAGGTTGACTTCCTCCCGGTTGAGGCGTTCGAGCATCTCGGGATAGGTGCGGTCGCGGAGGAACTCGAGTTCGGCGGTGGTCAGGAGGCGGCTGGTGCGACCGGGATGGCCGGAGACGAAGACGAGTTCTCCGTCCTGGGCTCCGGCCGGGCTCCAACGGAGGAAATGGGGGGTATGGGCGGGTTTACCGTCCTCGTAGGCGCGGAAGAAGGCGATATCGAGACAGAACCGGGGGTACTCGAAATTGTCGGGATCGCCGCCGAAGAAGGCGATTTGTTGTTCGGGGGCGAAGACGAGTCGGACGTCGGTGTAGCGCTTGTACCGGTGGAGGTGGTAGGCGCCGCCTTGGAAGAGGGTGACGACGTCGCTGCGCAGTCCGGTTTGTTGGAGGGACTCCTGTTCGATTTCGGCGAGGATGGCACGGCGCGCGTTGGCGGCCTGTTCGGGGGCGAGGTCAGGGGCGACGGCGGCGTTGACGCGGGCGGTGACATCCTCGATTTCCATGAGGACGTTCAGTTCGAGGTCCTTGCAGGGAAGTTCCTCGGCCAGGGTGCGGGCGTGGAATCCATCGCGGAGCAGGTCGCGTTCCTCAGAACTGAGTTTCTGGATGGCGTCGGAGCCGACGTGGTGGTTGGAGAGGGCGAGGCCGTCTTCGGAGACGAAGGACCCGGAGCCTCCGGACATGAAGCGCACGGAGGATTTCTGAAGGTGTTCGAGCCATTCCGGTGTGGCGTCAAAGCCATGGCGTTCGCGGAGTTGCTCGCGCGGGGGTTGATTGAAGAGCCACATGCCCTCATCGGCCGGGGTCGCGAAGGGGGTCGCAAGGAGTAGAGAGGCGGTGAGAGCCAAGCACGAGCGGACGGAGGATTGCGGGAAAAGAAAGTTCATGAGCGCGGCACGAGGAGGGGGTGGTTAGCAGCAAAAAGGGCTCGAATCAACTGTCGCGGCGATTTCGCGCGTCGGATGGGTCAAAGGCATTGCGCCGGTTGACAGCGGAAAATTCGAATCGCTAGGATTCGCCCGTTCGCTTTCGGTATGAGCAGTTACCTGGGTCAACAGGTGTTGGTGCTCAACCGCCTCTGGCAGGCCGTCAATGTCTGCTCGGTGCGGCGCGCCCTGACGCTTCTCTTTCAAGGGCAGGCGCACGTGGTGTTGAACCACGGGGATGGGACGTTTCAGACGTACAGTTTTGGCGAGTGGCGGGATTTTTCCGAGACCCGTCCGCACCCGGAAAGCATTCATGCCATCTCGTTCAAGATCCGTGTTCCGAGGGTGATTCTGCTGATGGTATTCGATCAGCTTCCAACCAAGGAAGTGAAGTTCACGCGGCATAACATCTTCGAGCGGGACAAGAACACCTGCCAGTATTGCGGGCGTATCTTCGAGCGGAAGGATCTGAATCTGGATCACGTGATCCCGAGGGACAGGGGTGGGCCCACAACGTGGGAGAACATCGTCTGCTCGTGCATCCCGTGTAATACCCGCAAGGGAAATCGGACACCGCAGGAGGCGGGTCTCAAGCTGGTTCGGAAGCCGCGACGACCGAAATGGCGCCCGTTCCTCCACGTCCAGGTTGGGCTGCCCGCGCACGACCAATGGAAGCACTTCATCGACCTCGCGTATTGGAACGTGGAACTCGGCCAAGAGATGGATTGAGCCATTCATGGGGACAATGAAGCCCGAGAATCCTATTGCGGGGGAAGGGGCGGAATGTTACCCAAACGGCGCTGGCTCCTCAGGGTCGGCACGTAGTTGGAGTCTTT
>JBBQIU010000289.1:0-5099 GCA_038325245.1 Verrucomicrobiota bacterium | reverse complement strand
CGGCCGCATGGTGATCATCGAGATGAACCCGCGGGTCTCGCGCAGTTCGGCGCTCGCCTCCAAGGCCACGGGATTTCCGATCGCGAAGATCGCCGCCAAACTGGCCGTTGGTTATCGGCTCGACGAGATACGCAATGACATCACGCGGGAGACCCCGGCCAGCTTTGAGCCGACCATCGATTACGTCGTCACCAAGATCCCGCGGTTTGCCTTCGAAAAATTCCCCCAGGCGGATCCCACCCTCACCACGCAGATGAAAAGCGTGGGCGAAGCCATGGCCATTGGCCGCACCTTCAAGGAGTCCCTGCAAAAGTGCCTGAGATCTTTGGAGATCGGCCGGAGCGGTCTGGGCGGTGACGGCAAGCCGTGGCGCATTGGAAACGACGTCTATGGGGATCGCGACATCCTGCCTCGCGACGTGATCCGCGGGAAGCTGAGCGTTCCGAATGCCGAACGGATTTTCTTTATCCGCCATGCCCTGCGCGGGGGCTTCTCGCTCGAGGAGATCTTCGACCTGACAAAAATCGACCGCTGGTTCCTGACTCAGATCAAGGAGATCGTGGATTTTGAGGAGGAGCTTGCGGCGACTAAGGCATGAGAGCCGGGCCGGGGCCGCGGCCCGTCGCTGCCGCAGGATTAATCGTCCTTGCCTTCATTGCCTTCATCTCGCTCGGACTCCCGGATGGGTTGCTCGGAGTAGCGTGGCCCTCGATTCGGGGTGATTTCCGGCGCCCCCTGGATTCGATCGGAGCCTTGCTTCTCGCGGTCACCGCGGGCTACCTCACGGCCTGTTTTGGAAGCGGGTACTCCATTGCACGACTCGGGGTTGGCAACCTCCTTGCCCTCAGTTGCGCCGTGACGGGAATCAGCCTGGTGGGTTACACGCTGGTTCCTGGTTGGTGGATGCTGGTCGTCCTTGGCGTCCTGACAGGCCTGGGAGCGGGCGCGATCGATGCCGGACTCAACACGTTCGTCGCCGCTCATTTTGGCGAGCGCCTTATGCATTGGCTTCACGCCAGTTGGGGGATCGGTATCACCCTGGGCCCGCTCATCATGGCGCTGGGGCTGGACCGGTACCAAAGCTGGCGATGGGGTTACCTGCTCGTGGGAACGGCCCAGATCCTCCTTGGAGCCTACTTCGCCGCGACCGCCTCCCGGTGGCAGATTCGCCCAGCGCCCGACGGGTCCTCCAAACCCCTTCATGCAACCCACCCTGCAGCATGCTATTCCGAGACCCTTGCCGAGCCACGGGTCTGGTTCAGCCTGAGCCTGTTCCTCGTGTATACCGGCATCGAAGCCACCCTCGGAGTCTGGGCCTACACCCTTCTTACCGAGTCGCGTGGAATCATTCCGAAGGTCGCCGGATTCTGGACCGGCGGATATTGGGCGACATTCACCATCGGGCGCATCCTGGCGGGCCTGTTCACGAACCGCGTGGGTGAGCGACGACTGCTTCGCGCGAGCCTCGCGGGTGCGGTCGCCAGCGCCGCGATTCTGGCATGGAACCCCACCCCGGGAGTGGGTCTAGCGGCCGTGGTCCTCCTCGGTTTTGCCATCGCGCCCGTCTTCCCAGCGCTGGTCTCCGGCACGCGGGATCGTGTCGGCGAGCGTCACACCGCCAACACGATCGGCATGCAGATGGCTGTCGCCGGCCTCGGTGCGGCGCTGATCCCGGCTGTCGCTGGAGTGTTCGCGCGCCATCGGTCCATCGAAACGATTCCCGTCTTCCTGGTCGTCCTGACGGTGGCTCTTTTTTTGATGCACGCCGTGGTTGGTTCTCGCAACTTGCCGCGGGCGCGGACCCCAGGATAGGTTGGCGCCGGTCTGAGACTGGGTCGGGCGATTGGCGCAGTGGCTAGCGCAGCTCCTTTACACGGAGACGGTCGGGGGTTCGAATCCCTCATCGCCCATTTTTTCACATTCAACGACCTGCAGTTCTATGCCAAAGACTTCCGGCTCAGTGAAACAGGGTGAAACCGTGCGCCTTGCACACATGTTGCGCGCACCTTCCATCTGATTCCATGGCGACAAATGGCGACTGCATTCCGGGAACACCGCATTCCCAATTGGGAATCCGGAATTACAAATGAAGCGTAACGGCCGCCCATGGGCGGCACCGAGGTCGCCGGGTCTGGATCGTAGGAGGCAATGGGGTCATAGGAGGCAATGGGGTCAAACATATACAGGAGGCAATGGGGTCAAACATATACTATTGACATTGCTTCTGAGGCCGGCGCGCGCGGAATCGTCTTCCCAGACCGTATCCCACATCGTCTCATGTGCCGTGTCTTCGCCACTCCCGACCCGCCCCCTCGGACGCACCGGCCTTCAGCTCCCCATTCTCGGCTTCGGCGCCAGTTCGCTCGGCCAGGAGTTCCGCAGCGTCACCCTCGACGAGGCACTCCAAAGCGTCCGCGTGGCTCTCGAATGCGGCCTGAACCTCATCGACACATCCCCCTTCTACGGGCGCGGTATGAGCGAGGTGCTGCTCGGCGTTGCCTTGAAGGGCATCCCCCGCGACGACTACCTCCTCTGCACCAAGCTTGGAAGGTATGACCTCGCCCACTTCGATTTCTCCGCCCGACGCGTGGCCGAAAGCGTGGATGTGAGCCTTCACCGCCTCGGCACCGATCACCTCGACATCGTTCTCTGCCACGACATCGAGTTCGTCCCGATGCAGCAGATCGTCGACGAAACGCTTCCGGCACTGGAGAAGGCGCGGAAGGCCGGGAAGGTTCGATACGTCGGCGTCAGTGGTTATCCCCAGAAAATCTTCCGCACCATCGCCGATCAGGCCGACCTCGACTGCGTTCTGAGTTACAACCAATACACGCTTCAGAACACGCGGTTCGCCGACGAGACCATCCCTTACCTGAAGTCGAAGGGGATCGGCGTGATGAGCGCGGGTCCGTTCAGCGCGCGCCTTTTGACCAACGCCCCGCTGCCTCACTGGCTGAAGGAACCGGAAACGGTCAAGGCTGCCGCCCGGGAAGCGGCACGGGTCTGTGCGGCGCGCGGCATCGACATCGCCAAGCTGGCTCTGCAATTCAGCGTGGCGAACCCGGACATCGCCACCACCATCGCTGGGAGTGCCAATCCTGGGAATGTTCGCCGCTGGTCGGACTGGATTCGGGAACCGCTGGATGAGTCCCTTCTCCAGGAAATCCTTCGCATCTTCGCCCCCGTGAAGAACCTCGGACACGCTGAAGGTCTGCCCGAGAACAATTGACTGCCCAACCGGTGCGCCCGGCGTCGCGCTCATCATCGGTGATCGTCGGATGGGAGCGCGGAGACTCTTGTCCTTGTCCGCACGGAGCAGATGTCCCCTTGCCCGGCGGACAAGAGTGTCCGCGCTCCCAAAGCGGTTCATGGCCCCGATGCGCGGATTCAAAACCGTGGGCACCACCATGCGGCAACATTCCAACGCCCTACAGCCCTTCGCTTCGCACCCGAAAGAAGCCAGCCGCGGCGTTCACGGGTCCGGCGGGGACGAGGATCTCCTGCCGGAGGGTGTCACTCTGCAACACCTCCCAGGTTTCCCACGCGAGAAAATCCGTCGAACGCTCCAAGGTGATCCTCCCGGCTCCGGTATCCATGACCTCAACTCGCAACTGGCCGTCGGTCCACCCGAGGGCAGTCAGCCTGGGTTCGGGGACCTTCCGAGGCCGAACCGTCACCTGCGCCGTCCGGCTCGTCACGGACCCCGCCTCATTCGAAGCCCGCAAAGTGTAACCTCCCTGATCCGAGAGGACCGCTACCGGCACACGCCATTCGTCGGAGGTCCCTCCTTCGATGGGGGCACCATTCAGGAACCACTGGTAGATGAGCGGAGGCGTGCCCATGGCGACCCCTCGAAGGCTCAAGGGGCCTCCTTCCTCGACCTCACCTCCTTCGGGCTCGACGGCGAAGGTGGGCGGGACGAGGGACGGCGCAGCCTGGACCCCGTCGATCGCCGCCCGAAAACCGGCGAGGCTCTCCGTGAAATCGCGCTGCCCATATCCGTCCTGGTGCGCGAGCAGTTCCCATGGCTGGTGACTCGGCGAATTCGTGACGCCATTGATGATGGCAAAGATGGGTTGGCCTCCGGACTGGAATCGATTCGCCAGGGTGCGTTGGAAGTCTTCCAGAACGAATTCGAACCCGGCCCGGGTGACGAAGTTCCCGGTCTGGATCTCCTGGTTCGGTTGCAGATTGATCGCCACGTGCCGGACAGGAATACCGGCCGAATTCCCTCTCCGGGTCGTATACCATTCGGCGATGCCCGCCTCCACCTGCGGCGCCGAGGCCTGGCAGAACGGGCACCACCACGCGAACCACTCGAGGAAAACGATCGACCCCGCCAGATCCGAAAGCCGGACCGGCTGGCGCGTCGATCGGTCGACGAGGGTGAAGTCCTCGATGATGTCACCGGGACGGTAGGTCGACGCGGAGTGCGCGGACACGGGATTGTAGAGAAACAGCCCCAGGAGGACTCCAGCCCGGGCGAATGCGGTACGGTTCATCATAGTCATCTGCTTTGGTTAGAACTCACATTCCACGGCGGCCTGAATCAACCCCCAGTCCCGTGCGCGGTAGAGATTCCCGAAGAAGGCTGTTCCGATCCCGAACGCTCCGTAACGCGTCGCGTACGGCGCCGCGAAGAGTTTCAGGGCCCAACGATCCCCCACGTAACGCATCCCCAAGCCCACCTGCCAGGCGTGCAAGGGAGGCGCCGCATTCGAGAAATTGGAATTCTCGATCTCACCCGTGTCCTCGTAGTACCGCCCCGAAACATTCAGATGCCACCGGGTTGCGGCCTCGTACTCCACCATGCCACCGAGATACCAGGCATCGAAGCTGGGGTCTTCTGTGGTGGCGCCGCCCTGGACGCGGACCACCCAGCGTTCGCCGAGCGCCACGTTGGCCGTGCCCTGGTAACCCAGCCGCAACTGCCGATCCGACGTGTCGATCCTCCGGAACTCGTGCATCACCCGCACACGGCGGTGGAGCACATTCTCGAAGGCGAGTCGCCAGACCGTCGTGTAAAGATATGGCCTGCCCCTCGTAAGGCCGTCGAAGTCGATCTCATACCCGGGAGCGATCTCATCCTTCAGATAATT
>JBBQIU010000288.1:0-5100 GCA_038325245.1 Verrucomicrobiota bacterium | reverse complement strand
AGCGCCGGCAGATGGAATCCGCGATCAAGTACGTGATGTTCGGCGTGGCGGCGAACGCGATCATGCTGTTCGGGCTGGGGTATCTGTATGGGCTGACCGGGACGACGTCGTTGCCACTGATGGCGGAGAGGCTCCGGCCGATGGGGGAGGCGCCGTTGGTACTGGCGGGGCTGGGGCTGGCGTTCGCGGGACTGTTCTACAAGCTGGCGGTGCTTCCGTTTCAATTCTGGACACCGGACGTGTACGAGGGGGCCTCGCATGAAACGGCGAGCGTGATTGCGTCGTTGCCGAAGATCGGGGCGGTGGCGGTGATGATCCGATGGTTGAGCCTGGCGCCGCCGGAGGGGCGTTCGCTGCCGCTGCTGCTGGGGGCCCTGGCGGTGGGGTCGATGCTTTACGGGAACCTGATCGCGCTGGTTCAGCGAGATTTCAAACGACTCCTGGGTTTCTCGGGAATTGCGCACGCGGGGTATGCGCTGCTGGGTTTCGTGGCGCTGGACCAGGCGGGGAGCGCGGCGTCCGTCTATTACATGACCAGTTACGCGCTGATGGTGCTGGCGTGCTTTACCGTGATCAGCCGTGTCTCGGCGGATGGGACGAATGTGGGAATCGCATCGCTGGCGGGGCTTCACCGACGGTCGCCCCTGCTGGCAGCGACGCTTCTGGTGGGGGCCTTCGGCCTGGCCGGGGTGCCGCCCTTCGCGGGGTTCATGGGGAAACTCGCGCTGTTCACGGCGGCGTTCGAGAGAGGCCATGGATGGCTGGTCATCGTGGCGGTGATCAATGCGGCGATCGCGGTTTACTACTACCTGGGCGTCGTCCGCGAAGCGTGCCTGGGAGACGCGGTCGACGTGGCGCCGATCCGATTGGACGCGGCGACACGGGTGCTGTGCGTGCTGCTCATCGCCGGCATCGTGGGGCTTGGGGTGATGCCCGGGCACGTTTTGGAGATGTTGACGACGGCGATGCAGACGACAGGCCTGGCGGCGGCGGCGCCGCAGGCCGGCAGTTGAAAGGACTTCGAACGATGTTGTGGATGTGAATGACCCAAGCGACAGACCTCGGCAAAACCCCAAACCAACCCTGAGGACTTATGAACACGCCCCGTCCCTCTGGCGCCGACCCCAAATACGCATGGTCGGAGATCAGCGGCAAAGACCTTCCCAAGAGGACGCCCGAACAGCGTCTGTCCGATTTCCATGAGGCACACTTCCCCTTCGATGAGGCCACGGCCCGCGAGCAGGCGACCCGCTGTGTGCAATGCCCGCATCCGGGTTGCGTGATGAGTTGCCCGCTCGACAGCCCGATCCAGAAGTGGCTGGAGCTGACGGCGGAGGGGAACTTCCTCGATGCAGCCCGGGTTTCGGGTGAATCGACGCCCATCGCGGAGATCTGTGCGCGGCTGTGTTCGAGGGATCACCTGTGCGAGGACGCCTGCATCTTGAACGGTCCGGCAGAGCCGGTTTCGATCGGGGCGATCGAGGAATTCCTCGCCGAGTACGCGTTGTCGCATGGGGACGAGACGGAAGCTGCGGAGCCGAATGGGTGGAAGGTCGCGGTCCTGGGAACCGGGGCGGCGGGTCTTGCGTGCGCGAGCGAATTGGTGCGGCGCGGGTTCGCGGTGACGCTTTGGGATGGAGCGGAGCGGCCGGGCGGCTTTCTCGTGTGCGGGACCTCCACGCTGCGGCTTGACGAAGCCATTGTGGAACGTCGGATCGCGATGCTCCGGGAACGGGGGGTGGAGTTCCGGTTGGGGCTCGTTCCGGGCCGGGACATTCCGCTGGAACAGCTTCAGACGGAATTCGACGCCGTGTTCGTGGGCTGGGACGCGCGACGGGCCCGCGGGCTCAACGTGCTGGGCGGTGAACTACCGGGAGTCGTCCAGGGGACGGAATTCGTGGGGCACGAGCACGGGGAGACTTCGGTGGGAATCACGGGCGTGGACGTCCGCGATCGACGGGTGATCGTGATCGGTGAGGATGACATGGCGGTCGACTGCGCCCGGACGGCATTGCGGCGTGGGGCGGCGGAAGCGGCCTGTGTCTGCCCGCATCCGGCCGGGGCGCTGGCGTGCTGTCGGCGGGAGTTCGAGGACGCAGTGGAAGAGGGGGTGGAATTCAAGTTTGAGCAGGCCCCGGTGTGTCTGAGTTCGGACGAGGCGGGCCGGGTGGCGCGGGTCACCTTGGCGGGCACGCGCCGGGTGGAGGGAGGCGGGATGGGAGCGGGATGGGAAACGGTTCCCGGGACGGAACGGGAGGTTGGGGTGGACTGGGTGATTCTGGCGTTGGGAGAAGAGGGGGAACCGCGGGTGTTGGAGGGAGATTTGGAGCGGTTGGAGGTGGCGCCGGCTGGATTCGTTGCGGTGGATCCGCGGCAGATGACGTCGGCGCCGGGCGTTTTTGCGGGGGGCGACGTGGTGCGGGGTCCGTGCGAGGTGGCGGTGGCGATTCGGGACGCTCGCGCGGCGGCGGCGGGGATCGAGGCGTACCTGAAGGAGCAGATGAACCGGCGCAGATCGGCCGGTGATGAGTAAGACAGACGACCCAGGTTCGCGGTCTCGGCGAGAGGCGGGACGAACCAAGCGGATAACCGATTGCGGAGGAAGGGGGTGATGGGTTCCCAGGAGTACGCCTCGCCCGTTTTTTCCCTTCGGGGGATGGGTGAACCTGGGAAGGCGATCCCGTCCTTCCAAGTCTCTGCGTTCCCTGCGTTCTTTGTGGCAAATCCCTCCCCGTCCGGCCCGCATGTCCGTTTGGATTTAGGCCACAGAGAACGCAGAGCGCGCAGAGAAGAAAGCGAGAGAGGCCCGGTTCTTGCTAACCGGCACTTGGAAGACCAACTCGAGTTGCGGGAGGAGATTGAGCAGGGCCTCGACAAAGCGCGTCGGGAGATCGCTGTCGGCGACTACACGACAGGTCAACCTTGATGGTCCGTGGCCCGTACCTAAAGGAGCGTACGCACTAGAGCGGATCGGTTGGGAATGTGTTCATGGGAGCCATGAACGAAATTCACCGGTTGGTGCAGCCTTGAGCTTGAGTCGGGAGGCGTCCGGCGCAACCGTGGGCGTCCGTGCTGCTGGACCGATACGAAGCAGGTGACTTTTTCGACGAAATGGTGACCGGGACGGGTGAGTTGCGTCCCCACTATCGGACATTTCTGGAACGATTCAACCAACTGAAGCGGGATGAATTCGACCAGAAGCGTCAGGCGGTGGACTTGGCGTTCCTCCGCCAGGGGATCACGTTCAACGTGTACGGGGATCGGCAGGGGGCGGAGCGCATTTTTCCGTTCGACCTGATTCCGCGGATCATCCCGGCCGCCGAGTGGGCGAGGGTGGAGGCGGGTTTGATCCAGCGGATCACGGCGTTGAACCACTTCCTGCACGACATCTACCACGAGCAACGGATTCTGAAGGAAGGGGTCATCCCGCCATTTTATGTGCTGTCGGCGCGGCATTTCCGCCGGGAGTTCGTGAATTTCAAGGTGCCGAAGGACATTTACATGCACATCTGCGGGACGGATCTGATCCGGGACCGCGATGGCAAGTACCTGGTGTTGGAGGACAACGGCCGGTGTCCATCGGGTGTCTCGTATGTGCTCGAGAATCGGCGGGCGATGCGGCGGAGTTTCGCGGGACTGTTTGAGGCGACCGGGGTTCGCCCTGTAGCGAACTATTCAGACATCCTGTTAAAGACCCTGCTTCATGTGGCGCCGGCGGGGGTCGCGGAACCGACGGTGGTCCTACTGACGCCGGGGCCCTATAACAGCGCCTACTTTGAGCACACGTACCTCGCGAATCGGATGGGGATCGAGATCGTGGAGGGGCGGGATTTGATGGTCCGGGATGAGCGGGTGTACATGCGCACCACGAAGGGATTACGTCCGGTGGACGTCATTTACCGGAGGTTGGACGACGACTTCCTGGATCCGACCGTGTTCCGGCGCGATTCGATGCTCGGGGTTCCGGGTTTGGTGCATGCGTGTCGGGCCGGGACGGTGACGCTGTCGAATTCGATCGGCACGGGCGTGGCCGACGACAAGGTCATGTATTATTTCGTGCCGCGCATGATCAAATTCTATCTGGGCGAGGACCCGATTCTGGACAATGTGCCGACATATCTGGCGAGCGAGGACGAGGATCGGCGTTACATCCTGGATCACCTGGATCAGTTGGTGGTGAAAGCGGCGAACGAATCGGGGGGGTACGGGATGTTGATGGGGCCCAAGGCCTCGAAGGCAGAGATCGCGGAATTCCGGACACGCATCGAGGAAGATCCGCGGAACTTCATCGCCCAGCCCATGATCAACCTTTCGCGTCACCCAACGTTCTGCGGGGAGGAGTTTGAGGGACGCCATATTGATCTGCGTCCTTTCATTTTGAACGGGGAGAAGATCTTCGTGTTACCGGGGGGCCTGACCCGGGTGGCGCTGAGGAAGGGATCGTTGGTGGTGAACTCCTCCCAGGGAGGTGGGAGCAAGGACACGTGGGTCCTTTACGGCGATGAATGACGGCGGTGGGTTTTGTGGGTCGGTGAAGGTGAACTCCTGAAACGAAACAGCTTTAGACCGGACGACGCATGCTATCGCGAGTCGCGAATTCGCTCTTCTGGATGAACCGGTACATCGAGCGCGCCGAAAACACGGCGCGCATTGTCGATGTGAACCTGCAGTTGCTCCTGGATTTCCGGAACCTGGATGACCGGCGCCTGGCCGAGCACTGGGTGCCGATCCTGCAAAGCACCGGCGACGAGGAGCTTTTCTTCGAGCTCTACAAGACCGCCAACGGTCAAACGGTGACCGACTTTCTCGTGTTCCGGCAGGAGAATCCCAATTCCATCCTGAGCGCCGTCGCCGAGGCGCGGGAGAACGCCCGGATGGTCCGGGACCAGGTGACGGTGGAATTGTGGGAGGAGATCAACCGTCTCTACCTCTTCATCCGGTCGCCGCAGGCGCGTCAGATCTGGGCGTCCGCGCCCGACGAGTTATGCAATGAGGTGAAGCGATCGTCGATGTTCCTGCACGGGCTGGTGCAGGGGACGGTCCTGGAGAACGAAGGCTCGCACTTCATGGATGCGGGCCGGTTCATAGAACGAGCCGACA
>JBBQIU010000287.1:0-5108 GCA_038325245.1 Verrucomicrobiota bacterium | reverse complement strand
AACGCCATCTTCGGCGGGATCGCCTCCGTCGTTCTGTCCGAGGACATCACCATCGATCGCCTGACGGCGTCGTCGCTGTTCACCTTGTCGAACGGGTTCGAATTAAACCTGAACGAAGGCTTCAATCTCGACAGCTTGTTCAACCGCACCTTGGACGGTGTCACCGTGAATCTGTTGGGCGGAACAAGCATCTTCGCCGGCACAGGAGTCCTGAACATGGGAAGCGGAGCCGTCCTCAATAACCACGCTCTTCTCGAATGGCGGACCATTGCCGACGTCGCGTTTATCGGCGGGGCGGGTGTCCAGATCAACAACCTGGCGGGTGCCACCCTGCGAAAAACGGTCGGTACCGAGGCACTCCGCATCGGAAACTCCTTCACGCTCAACAACAGCGGTACGATTGACATCGCCGCCGGCGAACTCGAACTCAATGGGGGCACCTACAACTTCGGCGACGGCACGTCCTTCACCGGCTCTGGAATGACGTTTGCGATCTCCGGGAACTTCACCCTGTCAGGAACCCTGAGCGCGAATCAAAATTTTGAGATTCTCGGCGGCTTCATTGGCGGTACCCACACCCTGAGCGGCGGCACCTGGTTGATGACCGGAGGCTTCCTGCAAGGTCCCGGAACCACCGTCATCGCTTCCGGCTCAACGTTGGCTCTGAGCGGCTCAACTCCCAAGAATCTCGCCGAACGTACCCTCCGGAATGAGGGGACACTTCAGCTCGGCGGCGCCGGAATCTTCAACCTCGTGGGCGCCACGACTCTTCAAAATGCCGGCTTGTTCGACATCCAATCCGACGCCGATTTCGGCTACGGAGGCGGGTCCCCCGTGATCGAAAACTCCACGAGCGGCATCTTTCGCAAATCCGCGGGCGCCGGGATCAGCGCCATCAGCGCGGGAATCGTCTTGGAAAACGCCGGGCTCGTCGCCGCCCAGGCGGGGACAATCCAGTTCGCTTCGGGATCGTACGTCCACAATGGTGGAACACTCCGCGTCGAGAACGGAGCCACGATTCGGTTCCTCGGTTCGCCGACGCTTGCGTCCGGTCGGGTCGAGGGGCATGGCACCATCATCGCCCCAACCCTGAACGCGTCCGGCGCGACGGTCTCTCCCGGTCTTTCCGCCGGCCAACTCGATATCGGGGGCAATCTGAGCCTGGGGGCCCTCGCGACCCTCTCGATTGATATCGGCGGCACCGATCCTGGGGCGACCCATGACATCCTGAACGTGAGCGGATCATTGGTGGCAGGCGGCACCCTTGAGGTCGCGCTGCTCGGGGAGTTCACGCCCCAAGCGGGAATGTCCTTCACCGTCGTCGACGCCGCCTCCCCCATCACGGGTTCCTTTGCCAACGCCTCCAGCGGCGGGCGCGTCACCCTCGGAGACGGCGCCACGTTCCTCGTCGAATACGGCGCGGGTACGGCGTTTCCTGACCGCGTCGTTCTGAGCGAATACTCCGCGGTACCCGAGCCCGGCACGATGGCGCTTCTGGGTGGGACCGGACTCGTGATATGGGCCGGCGCCCGGCGTCTCCGTCGAACAAACGCCTGATACGTCGAACCACCACGGCCGCTCCGGCGATCCGCGCTGCCGATCGCCGTCTTTTCGCCAGGCCGGGGATCAACTGTCCGTGTCGCAGGGCCGGGTCGAGGCTTGCGTGCCGGAGACGGACGGCTCTCGAATACAGAGGGACCGCGGGCAGATCAGTTCCAAGGGTCTTGGGATCGAGAAGCGCGGCGAGCAAGTCGTTCTCAAGCCCCTGACGCCGCCGAAATTCAAGTCGTTCACCGAGATTGCGCGCCACCTCGCGGAAAAATTCCCGGATGCATGTGACTTCCCCAAACCACCGCCTTGCCCCAGCAGGCACGACCGTCCGATCCTCGGGTTTTGACCCTGCCGCAAAGTGAAACCGTCCTTTCTTCTCGACTCGAGCGCATGCATCCCGTTGCTTCGCAACAGTGCCGGCGTCGAGCAACTTCCCGATCCGGCGCTCACCGGCATTCCCCTCATCGTCGCCGCGGAACTTTGGACAGGAGTGAAGAAAAATCTCCGGACCCATCCCCACCAGGCTGCGCGTCTGGAGGCTTTTCTGGCCCCTTTATCGATCCCCGATTTCACCCTTGATGCCGCACTGCACTATGCCGAGATCCGTGCGGGATGACCTTGGAGCGATGGCCCTCGTCTGCCGGGTTCACAACGTGATCCGTCCCTACCTGGAGGCGCTGACGGTAAGACACCGGACGTTGCCGCCTCGGTACCCTCGGACGTCTTGGCTACGAAGTCGCGCTCAGCGTGCCAAAGCCGAATCTGGAATGGGGTGAGATCGAGGACCGTCAACGGTGGGTTCTCGTCGTCGCGCTGGGATACGGCTTCGTGTTCACGATGATGCCCGGGACCGAAATCAAGATCCCGATCATCTCTGAGCTCGGCGCCCACTCCGGCCAACGGGAGGAAAATCGTTCGGACTGTCTGACAACTGTCTGACAAACCGCTGTTGACGATTGGGCGGCGCTCGACGTTTCGAAGTGCTACCGGCGGAGAGGGAGCGAATCGAACACTCCTGAGCCGGGTTGACCGGCTCACAGCGGTTTTGAAGACCGATACACGCGCTTCGGGAAAACGGGGAGAACCTTCGCGAATACCCGGCAAATAAAGGGCGATCTTCGGGTCGGTCCAAAAGTGCTGCCGCGAAAGTTCGCGCAGATTTCCGACGGTTGGGTGTCTGACATTGTCTGACAGAAATCCGGGACAACAACGCGGGTTTTGACGTCCGGCGGGCCGGGCCCCATCCTCTCGGCATGGCATCCGAGATCATCTTCGAGGTCACCGAAGCCGAAGAAGGCGGGTTCTCCGCTTCAGCCCTCGGGTACGGCATTCACACCCAAGGTGAGACCCGGGAGGAACTTCGCGCCATGGTGCGGGATGCAGTGAACTGCTATTTCGACGATCCTTCAACTGCACCCGCGATCATCCGTCTGCACTTTGTCCGCGACGAGGTTCTGGCGCGATGAAGACGCCGAGGGACCTTTCCGGAGCCGACCTTGCCAAGGCGCTCCGGGTTCTGGGCTATGCAGTAACACGACAGTCGGGATCCCATCTCCGGGTGACGACCCTGGTGGGTGGCGAGCACCACGAAGTCATTCCCGTCCATAGCCCGATCAAGATTGGAACTCTGCGCGGCATCCTTCGAAGTGTCGCCGCGCATCACCAGATCACGGTGGCGGAACTGATCGAGCGCCTGGAACTCTGAATCTCCACGCGTCGGAGGCGGGCGAACTCCAATGCGAACTCTGGAACACCAACCGGACGGCTGTTGCGTCCACCCCCCTCCATCACAGGCGGGTTCAATCTACGGGAGCGGGATACCGACGACACCACGAAACCCGAAGGCAAGTGGCGCCTCAATGCGGACCCGGACCACTCGGGGACCTCGCGCTTGTGGAGTACTGGTAGAACCGGCGGGGTTGGATCTTCTTGTTCCGATGGAACCTGATGAGCCAGGGAGCCTGAGATCACCTCGGGAGCTGGCCCTTGGGGTGGGGCGTAAGCGACTTAGCGGTGAGGACGTCCGGTTGCCTTGGCGGCCCAAAGCGGGGGCTTCGCCTAAGACTTCCCAGCAGAATTTCCGGATAGTGGTTCTCGAAACCTCGACCTGCCTGGACCGAAAAATGGCTTGGATGGTCTCGAGCGACCCACCCCGCTCGCGAAGTCCACGAATCAGATCCGTCAGCGGCGTCAGGGCTGCAAATCGAGCAGGACGTCTGGGTTTATGCTCTGCAAGCAGACGCTCTATTGTCAGTCCAAGAGTGCTGCCGCGAAAGTTCGCGCAACTTTTCGAAGTTTGGGTGTCTGACATTGTCTGACAAAATCCCCGCCTCCGACGTTAGTTCGACCGGGCCCCCTCATCGCGGCATGTCGCCCGGGTACTGGACCGACCTGGCACGCCTTATTGAAGTACAAGACGCTGACACTTGCACACATATGCCGACGTTTAGTATATCCAGTCTATGGCGAAGACGGGTGCCTCCAAACTGCGAGTGCTGCTGGGCAAGAATCCGGTCATCCGGACCCGGGACCTTGCTCGCCTCGGCATTCCGCGCGCGGCCTTGGAGGCACCGATGGTGGACGGGACCGTCTCCCGGATCAGCCGTGGCGTTTACGCCGTTACGGGCCACGCGGTGTCCGAGCATCAGAGTCTCGCCCAGGCCACCGTGCGAGTCCCGCACGGAGTTGTCTGCCTCCTCTCGGCGCTCGTGTTCCACGAATTGACGACCCAATCCCCCCACGAGGTTTGGCTGGCCATCGACCGCAAGGCGCGCCATCCGGCGGACGGATTTCCGCCGCTGCATGTCGTCCGGTTCGGCGGTGAGGCACTGACCGCTGGCACAGCAGTCCACCTGATCGACGGTCATGCGGTCCGAATCACCACACCGTCGAAGACGGTTGCCGACTGTTTCAAATACCGGAGCAAGATCGGTATCAGCGTCGCAGTCGAGGCGCTGCGGGAGGGCTGGGCCAAGCGACCCTTCACCATGGATGACCTTGGGGCCATGGCCCGCGTCTGCCGGATTCACAACGTGATCCGTCCCTATCTGGAGGCGATGACGTGAAGACACCGAACGTCGCCGCCTCGACACGCCAACGCCTGCTGAACCTGGCACAGTCGAAGCAATGGGACTTTAACCGCGTGCTCACCCGCTACGGCGTCGAACGTCTGCTCTACCGACTCGCGGCCTCGCCCCATGGCGAGCGATTTCTGCTCAAAGGCGCGACGCTCTTCACGGTTTGGGAGGGAGCACCGCACCGGGCGACGAAGGATCTCGACCTCCTCGGCCTCCACCCGCGTTCTGTGGACGAGTTGTTAGCTCTTTTCCGCGAAGTCATCTCGACGCCCGTGGAACCTGACGGACTGGTCTTTCACGACGTGAGCGCCGAACCGATCCGAGCTGCGATTGAGGCAGGCGCAACGGTGTCCGATAGTCGACTTCATGGGGTTGCATAGAGGCGCCTTAGATCAAGCAGGGCGGTCCCTTCCGTGAGTTTGTGGATCAGGGCCGATCGAAGCCAGCGGATGAGCTTCACGCTGCGTTGCGTGGCTTCTC
>JBBQIU010000286.1:0-5120 GCA_038325245.1 Verrucomicrobiota bacterium | reverse complement strand
GGGGGGGGGGGCGGAGGCAGGCGATCGAGGGATCAGCATTTCCGATCTGAAACGGTTGAGCCTGGAGGAACTGGCGAATCTCGAGGTCACGTCGGTCGACAAGCATTCGGAGCCCATGTGGCGGTCGGCGGCGGCGATTCACGTGCTGACGGCGGAAGACGTCGAGCGGTCGGGGGCAACGACGATCGCAGAGTCTCTACGTTGGGTGCCGGGGTTGCACGTGGCGCGGGTGAATGCGCACGAATGGGCGATCAGTTCGCGGGGTTTTGCGGACGGGTTGGCGAACAAGCTGCTGGTGCTCGTGGACGGCAGGAGCGTGTACACGCCGCTCTACTCCGGCGTATTCTGGCAGCTACAGGACGTGATGTTGGAGGACCTGGACAGGATCGAAGTCATTCGGGGCCCGGGGGCGACGGTCTGGGGGGCGAACGCGGTGAACGGCGTGGTGAATGTGACCACGAAGTCGTCGGCGGAGACACAGGGTCTGCTGGTGAGCGGGGGCGGCGGGAACCTGGAGTCCGCGCTCGGGGCGATCCGGTATGGGGGACGGGTGAACGAGGGGCTTACCTATCGGGTGTACGGCAAGACTTCGAACCGGGAGAATTTCGTGCTCGCGAACGGGGACGACGCGAACGACCGGTGGGATTTTGCGCAAGGGGGGATGCGACTGGACTGGGTGCCGACCGTGGAATCGGCCTTCACGTTCCAGGGGGATTTCTACTCGAGTGGGTGGGATCAGGTTCATCACGAGGTGGAACTGATTCCGCCGACGTACGGGAGGATGGTGGAGGAGAATGTGAGTGCGGCCGGGGGGAACGTGCTGGGTCGGTGGGTGCGGCAGGCGGGAGTGGATTCGGAGGTCACCTTGCAGACCTACTTTGATTGGGCTCAGCAGGACGCGTCTTATTACAGGTTCGACGTCTATACGTTCGACATTGATTTTCATCACAATGTGGCCCTGGCGCCGTGGAACGAGATGGTGTGGGGCGCGAACTACCGGCTGGTTTCGGACCGGACCGTTCCGAGCTTTCAACTGGCGGCCGATCCGACATCGCGGACGGCGGACCTGGTGAGTGGGTTTGTCCAGGACGAGATCCTGCTGGACCAGGACAGGCTGAGTCTGACGGTGGGGACGAAGCTCGAGCACAACGAGTATTCGGGGTTCGAGATTCAACCCGGGGCCCGATTGGCCTGGACGCCGGTGGAGGAGCACTCGGTTTGGGCGTCGGTGGCGCGGGCCGTGAGGACGCCTTCGCGGCTGGAACATGACCTGGTCCTTCACGCCCGGACGATTCCCCCGGCAACGCCGGGGTCGCCTCCCGCGGTGGCGACGCTCCGGGGGAGCGATTCGTTCCGGGCGGAGGATCTGCTTGCGTACGAAGTGGGATACCGGGTCCGGCCGGTCAAGGGGCTGTCGGTGGACCTGGCGTTGTTTTACAACGTCTATGACGACCTGCGGACGTTGGAGCAAGCGGCGCTGGATTTCTCCACGCTGCCGGACTTCGTGACGGTTCCGATCGAGCCGGGCAACAGAATGGCGGGCGAGTCGTACGGCGGGGAGTTGACGGTGAACGTCCAGGTGATGGAGGGGTGGAGGGTGCGGGTGGGATACAGCTACCTGGAGATGCAGTTGCATCGGGAGCGCGCTTCGACCGATTTGAATGCGGAGTCCTTGGAGGGTGCGAGTCCGAACCACCAGGTCTTTGCCATCTCCCAGTGGGACCTGCCGCATGACGTCTCGGTGGACGCGAGCCTGAGGTATGTCGGCGCCCTGGAGTCGATGGAAGTGGACGGGTACGTGGCGGCGGATCTGCGTGTGGCGTGGCGGCCGCGCCCGGGCTGGGAGATTGCGGTTGTGGGGCAGAATCTTTTCGACGATCGGCATCCGGAGTTCGGAGACACGTCCCTGAACAGCACGGGGCGGTCGGAAGTACCGCGGGGCGTGTTTGCGAAATTCACCCTGCGCTATTGAGCCATGGCGCTCTGTTCATCAGCAGTGAACCGGGGGATCGGTGGGGTCGTGACGCGATGGCAGTTGGGCCTTCTTCTGTTGGCCGTGCTGGGACTTGGGGCCGCTCGAACGCCGTCAGGGACCGACGAGTTCAGGGTGATCGCGACGTTCATGATTCACTTCGCACAATTCACGACGTGGCCGAAGACGGCGCCGGCGGTGGAGCCGGCGAAGGAGCCGGCGGTGGAGGGGCCGATTGTCGTGGGCGTGGTGGGGCCGGATCCCTTTGGTGAAGCCCTGGACGAGGTATTTCGCGGTGAAACCGTCCGGGGACGTAGCTTCCTGGTGAAGCGGTTCCGGGAGGGTGAAGTTCCGAAAGATTGTCACCTGGTTTTCGTGGGGGACGTTGGGGTCGGTGCGATGCGGGATGTGGTGAAGTCGCTGACGGGCCGGCCCGTGTTGACGTTGTCAGGGAGGGCGGACTTTTCCGACGCGGGCGGGATGGTGGTCTTTGGAATGGAACGGGGGCGGGTGGTCTTCGAGATCAACAGGGAGGCTGTGGCACAGTCGGGTCTGACCATCCACTCGCGACTGTTGAGTCTGGGGCGAATCCGTGGTGAACAGGAAAAGCGTTAAGCGATGAGTCCAATTCGATTGAATTCGGTGGAGAAGAAACTGCGGGCGATCGTGATGATCACGAGTGCGGCGGCGCTGGCGTTTGTGGTGGTGGGTGTCGGGGTGGTGGATCTGTTCTCGTTCCGTCGTCAACTGGCCGACAACCTGGTCACGCAGGCGGACATCATCGCCGACAGCAGCGCCGTGGCGCTGTCGTTCGACCAGGAGGCGGATGCGGCGAGCCTTCTGCAAGTGCTGCGGGCGAATCCGCGGATAGAGGCGGCGCGAATCTATGATCGGTCGGGAGAACCCTTTGCGACTTACCATGGAGGGAAGGCGGGGGAGCCTCCGCCGAACCTGGCTCCGCCTCAGGGAATGCATTTCCACAAGGATCACTTTGAGGTGGTGCGGCCGATTCACGTCGATGGAGGCAAGCTTGGGCACATCTGGGTTCGCTCGGACCTGGAGGAACTTTACGCCCGCTTCCGCCGCTATCTTTGGTTGGCGCCCGGGCTGATGTTTGGGGCGTTCGCGGCAGCGTCGCTGCTGGGATCTCGCCTGCAGCGGGCGGTGACGCAGCCGATTCAGCACTTGAGTGACCGGATGGCGATGGTCTCGAAGAGCCGGGATTACGCGGTGCGGGTGGAGAGCACGAGCGACGACGAGGTGGGGCAGTTGATGGAAGGCTTCAACGGCATGCTGCAGCAGTTGGGCGAGAGCGATGCCGCACTGAAGGCGGAGCGGGAGCAGTTGACGGAGCGGGTGGAGGAACGGACGGCCCGGTTGCGTCAGGCCAACGAGGACCTGGTGCTGACCAACCAGCGTTTGCACCTGTCCATATCGAGGTCGGAACTCCTGGCGCAGGCCGCGGAAGCGGCGAGCCGGGCCAAGTCGGAGTTTCTGGCGACGGTCAGTCACGAACTGCGGACGCCGATGAACGGGGTGATCGGGTTCACGACTCTCCTCCTGGACACGACGCTGAAGGCCGAACAGCGGGAGTTTGCGGAGATCATCCGCAACTCGGGGCAGACGCTGTTGACATTGATCAATGACATCCTCGATTTCTCAAAGATCGAGGCGGGGAAACTGACGATCGAAGCCCTGCCGGTCGACCTGCGGCAGACCGTGTCGGAGGTGGGGGAACTCCTGGGGCAGAAGGCGGACGAGAAGGGGTTGGATCTGGCGCTGGGCTTCGACGAGAGCCTTCCCGGGAACGTGGTGAGCGATCCGTCGCGGGTGAGGCAGGTCCTGCTGAATCTGTTGGGGAACGCGATCAAGTTCACGGAACGCGGCCATATCCTGGTCGAACTCGGAATGGTGGAGGCTCTGGCGCCCCGCTATCCAGGTGTTCGGGTCTCAACGGATACGCCCTCGGTGATGGTGTGTGTGAGCGACACGGGGATTGGGATTGCGCCTGAGAAGCAAAAATTGCTCTTCGACAAGTTCATGCAGGCGGATTCTTCGACGACCCGCAAGTACGGGGGAACGGGATTGGGTTTGGCGATTTCGAAGAGCCTGGTGGAGCTAATGGGGGGGGGCATGGGTTTCGTCAGTGAGCCGGGCCGGGGGTCGGTCTTCTGGTTCACCCTGCCGCTCGGGCGGGAAGGGTCGGTGCTGGAGCCGCCCCAGGTCGCTCTCAATGTCGATGGCATGCGGGTGTTGGTGGTGGATGACATGGAGGTCAACCGCCGGGTTCTGCATGAGCAACTTCGGTCGTGGCGGGTGGAGCACACCTGTGTCGAGGGCGGGGATGAAGCCTTGAGGGAATTGAAGGCAGCCGCGGAATCCGGCCATCCCTATCATGTCGCGCTGCTCGACTACCTGATGCCGAAAATGGACGGACGCGAACTGGCCAGGCATATCCAAGGGGATCCGGCGATTCGCGACGTGCGTTTGATCCTGATCACCTCGGGGAGCGTGCGGGGCGATGTCCGCGAAGTGTTGGCGTCCGGCTTTTCCGCGTGCCTGTTCAAGCCCCTGGTACGGCCGCGTCTCCTTCTGGAGGCATTGGGAGAGGCCTGGAAAGCGCGCGTCGGGGAGGGGGAATCTCCAGATTTGCCGGGGATTCCGGAAGTTGGGGGAGGCGCCGCGCTGCGGCATGGCGCAACGGGCAGTGCGGGGGAAACGATTTTCGGCCGAGGAGTCGGGGCAGGAAAGCCCGGGGAACCGCCGCAAGGACTGGGCGAGGTGTCCACGGTTCCTATGGGACGACTCGTTCCGGCAAAGACCAGCATGGGCGAGAGTGGGGGCGACAAAGGCGGGAAGCCGCGGGCGCTGCTGGCGGAGGACAACGCGACAAACCAGCTCTATGCAAAGCGGCTACTGGAGAAGATGGGATTCCGGGTGGAGATCGCGAACAACGGCCGTGAGGCGTGTGAACGATGGGCGATGGAGTCGTTCGATGTGGTCCTGATGGACTGCCAGATGCCCGAAATGAACGGATACGACGCGGCGACGGAAATTCGGCGTCGGGGAGTCGCGACGGGGGCGCGGCGGACACCGATCGTGGCACTGACGGCGCATGCGTTGACAGGCGAGCGTGAGAAGTGTCTGG
>JBBQIU010000285.1:0-5122 GCA_038325245.1 Verrucomicrobiota bacterium | reverse complement strand
GCCAACCCTCCTCCTGTGTGTGTTCTGTTTTTCTGTGTTGTCCTCTCCCTCTCTCTCTACGCCCGGCGGCGGGGTCGGCCCGGCGACCGCACTTCGAGGTCCCGACGTTTGCCTTCGCTGTCTTCGCCGCCGGCAGCGACGAGTTGGGAGGCGCCGGCGGGGACGAGTCGGTGGAAGAACCGCGGGTGTTGGAGCTTGCCGGCCAGGACCCAGGCGCTTGCGGCTGGATCCAAGTGATGGAGTTCGCCCTTCATGCCGCTGAAGAAGACCCGTCCGTTCTGGGCAATTGCAGAGCAGCCGAATCCCTTCATGGGCCCCGGAGGGAGGTCCGGGCCTTTCGACCACGAACCGGACCGAGCATCGAAGATGTCCACCGCGAGCAGGGTGTCCCCGGCCGAATCCATGCCGCCCAGGAAGTAAAGCCGGTCGTCGAGAGCCGCCATCGCAAGGGCCCGACGGCGGAAGGGTTGGTCGACGGTCTCCCAACAGGGGCGGGACGCCCGAAGGTCCAGCTTGAGCACTGTGTCACGCCAGATCCCCTTGTTGGCGGCCCCGCTCAAGGTCCACCCACCCCCGACGTAGAGGGCGTCTCCAAGGACGACGGCATCATGGCTCGAGCGGGGTTCGGGCAGTGGAACAGCGTCTTCCCAGACGCCGCGTCGGATGTCGTAACGGGTGACCGCAGCCTTGGAGTGGAGATCGCTTTTCTGGCCGGGTTCATTCCGGGCAGCCATGCCACCGATCCGATAGATGTGGTGTCCATGGGCGGCGAGGGGAGCACCTTGCGCGGGTTCCGCGGCAGGAAGCGCTTCCCAGACTTTCCCCTCCGCCAGGCGCAGGCGCTGGAAGGCCCCGGAGACCATCGGGGCCGAATACTCATGGCGCTCCCCCTTATGTCCCCCGGAGACGTAAAGCCATCCGTCATGCGAGATGGCGCCGAAGCTCGTGACGGCCTCGGGCATAGGAGCGAGTGTGGCTGCGGGCGGGGTCAAGTCAGTCATGGACGAAGGGGGTGACGAAGCGTAGGCACCCAACAGGAGGGCACCCAGCAGGGTCGCGTGAGCTAGACGGGGGCAATTCTTCATGGCGAGTCAATTCAGGGTCAGTTCGTGGGTTGCAGCGTGAAATCCGGTCGGTCTGCGGTGTTGCTCCAGAGGGTCATGTCTTGCAGCGCAGCAAGTCCGAGGACGGAGGCATGTCCGTCCATGGCCGCGGTTACCGCGCGCCGCAGGTAGCGTGGGGCGACGAATCCCCAGTCCTTCGGTGGCGTCTCCGGCGACCATTGGGAAGTCCATCGTCGGGTGGTGAGATACGGCGGGGTGACTTGGAAGTAGCCGTAGGACTCGGGCCCGGAGGCCGCAGAGCGTGCCGAGATGAAGGCGCACAGCCGTGAGGGGCGCGTGATTTCGGCGAGGCGCCTCACCACGGTGCCAGATCCAAAGCGGTCGTTGGCCGCGGCGGCGGGGAATTCGGTATCGTTGCCTCCGATGAAGTACGAGTTGATGCCCAGGGACGGATAAACGCTGACGGAGTAAACGTAGGAGTCGCGGTCCTGTCGTTGAAGGGCCCTCAATCGGGCGCGGTTGTCGGCGCAGTAGAGGGTTTCGAGCGACTGGGCGAGATACGGTGAAAGCCTCCATGGATAGCGAGCGTTGACGGGGAACGGCACCGGGACGCCCCGCTCATCCCTGGTGCCCGGGTCGGAGAGGTAGCCCGGGAAGACCGCCTCATCGTGGTCGGAGCCATACAGCTGGACGGCAATCATCAACTGTCGCGCGCTCGAGATCTCCTCGATCATTCGCGCTTGGCGTTTCGCCTGGGCAAGTGCTGGGAGGAGCATGGAAACCAGGATCGCGATGACGCCGATCACAACGAGAAGCTCGACCAGCGTGAAGCCGGACGAACGGGTAAGGCGCTGGCGGTCTCGAGTCATGGCGTGGCGACAGCATCCGCCCGCGCGGTAACCCGGTAGAATCCCGCTCCCAAGGTTGTCTGTGCGACAAACTCGGCCCGGCCTCGGCCCACTTCGTAGGCGATCGTGGCGTCGGGAATGGCCCTCCACGTCCGGAGGTCGTCGGAGGATTCATAGGCATATCGCCGACTCGGGGCGTGGCGAAATCCTACACGAATGGCATCTCCAGCGCTGACCAGGGAAACGTCCGCCGCCAACGTATCCTCGCGACGGCCCGGATCAGTTCCCGCGTCGAACTCGGCAGTGTCGGTTGATTTGTCGCCATCCGAGTCCGTTTGGCCGTTGCCATTGAGCGTCCCGAAGTAGTGCCGTTCCCAATCGTCTGGAAGCCCATCGGAATCGCTGTCGTCGATCCGGATCGCGGTTCCTTCGAGTTCAAGGCTGGGCGGGTTGCCGAGAACGCTGTCCCGGGTATGGAATTCCGCCCAGGCGGGGGCTCCGCCAAAGCCCGACGTTTGAAGGCTCGTCAGGACGATCCGCAACCGTCCCGAGTGACAGGACTCCTGCAGGTATTGTGCGACGAACGGATCGGTGAGATTCAGTTCAAAGTCCACCGCGCTGCCGGAAGGGACGAGTTCGCCTGGTTGGACCGCGCTCGAATTGCCCAGGGCGAACGCGTGCGCCTCGAAAACAGGAAACGCCAGATTCGTCTTACCCACGTTGTTCCCCACATCCACGAGGTTGCCGGCCCCGTCGTACCCGACGGCGAAGGCGTTGCGCTCGCCAACGTTTGGGCGGCCGAATGGGGCGTCTTCTGTAAACGACTCCGCCGTGTAACCGTTGCGGAAGCCCGCGCCAAACAACTCCAAAGGCCGACCCGGATCGGAATCCGGAATGAAGCCAGGATGATGGGTGGGCAGGTAAGTCGCGGAGGCGTCAGGCGTGGGATCGAGAGCAAACGAGAGGTCACGGCTCACCGTGAGGGAAAGACGGGCTCGGCGAAGCAGGTACCGGCTTGGACCGAGGTTGGTCGTGAGCAGTCCGGCGATGTCGAAGCCGACAAGAAACTGGCCGTGGCGGCTGTCGACGCCAGACTCATCGCCCAGTGTGCCGAAGACCGGCGCGGTCGGGCGCGAACCAGGTGTGGCGTTGTGGGGATACATCCAACGATCGAGGGTCGGACTCGATACCGTGAGTTGGAACGGCTGGCCGTGGGCGTACGGGGATAGCCCGCCCCAGATTGAAAGAAAGGCGACTCGAACTAAAACGAAGGAGGCCAGGGTCCTGGCAATCGGGGAGTTCATCTCAATTACGGCGTTGGGATTCCCGAGGCGCGGGTCGATCAGCCGTTGACGGGGGACATGGAGCGACGACGCCCAAAGCCGCGGAGGAGAAACGTGCCGAACACAAATAGTCCAAGAATCGACGGTTCCGGTACGGCCAGGAATCCGGTCCACGCGTCGACGGTGATGGCGTCGAGGCTCAAACTGGAATCGGGCGTCCCGAAAGCGATGGAGTATTCCATCACATCGAGCTCGCGGAGATCCCACTGCCAGAGCGACGAGACGGAGGCGCCAAGGAGGGTGCCCCGGTCGAGTTCGACACGATAGAGAGGGTCGACCGTGTGCGAGCCGCCGGCGTCGTTATAGGTCAGCCGGACCGCGCCGTAGTCCAACTCGCTCCCGAGCGTTCGAATCTGGAGCACGACGGTCCCCAGGGTGAATGGAGTCGCGTCAGTTAGGGTAAACGCCATCGCCGCGGCCGGGTCGTAGAGATTGCCACTGCCAGTGGCGAAAGCGGACGGGCCAAGGATCTGGGTAACGACCGCGCCGGAGTTGCTTCCGGCCTGGTCGGCGGTGTTGCCGGGCGCCCCATAAGGCACCGTGAAACGCTCCCAGAATCCGATTTCGGTGTCGGTCTGTCCGCGAAAGGACGGGACAATAAAATTGTTGGTGCTGGCGAGGCCGGACAGGGCTGTCAGGGACAGAACGACCGCGACAGGGACAGCGGCGAGGCGAAGGTTGGGCGGCGTGGGAGTGGACATGGGCAATGGCTTGAACCTCAGCGCCCCTCAGAGCGGCACGACGTCGGGCGCCGGGCGCCGTGCCGGTCTTGTTTGTGACCGGGTTTCGGAATGCGCGCTTTCGTGTCATTGCCAAATCTTGGCGGGGCGTTGCTCTTCGACACGGATCTACCCGGCGCCGGAAGGCGGAACCTGACCACAGGGATTTGCGAACCCACGTGAACGCGACGGACATGAGCGCAGATCATGGGCCCCGTGGGCCGCAGTGCCTCCGATTCTCTGCGTTCCCTGCGCGCTTTGTGGCAAATCCCTCCCCTTCCGGAGCGTCTGTCCATCGCGTTCGCGTGGGCCTGGAGGCCTGCCCCGTTTGAATTGAGGCCACAGAGAACGCAGAAAGCGCAGAGAAGGAAACGAGAGATGCCCGGCTCCAACGGAATCGTTCCTTCCTCCGCAAACCATTCGCCACCTCGAACGCCGCATCCCTCCGGCGTGCGCGTTACCCCACCACGAGGTTCACCAGCTTGCGCGGCACAACGATCACCTTGCGAATCGTCTTACCCGCCAAGAACGCCTGAACCTACTCCGCCTGCAGGGCCGCCGACGCCGTCGACGACACGCGGATCACGTCCCGCAGCTTGCCGTTGACCTGAACCGGAATCTCCAGGGTGTCTTCCTCCAACAAGCCGGGGTCGTGCACCGGCCAGGGCGAGTACGTCAGGCTGGCTGCCGAAGCCGCACCCGCGGCGTGAAGCTTCTCCCACAATTCCTCCGCCACGTGCGGCGCAAACGGCGCCAGGAGCTGCAAGAATGGCTTCAACAGCTTGACCGGCTCTGTGTCCCAGCTCATGGCCTCGTTCACAAACACCATCATGGCCAAAATCGCCGTGTTGAACCGGAGCCCTTCCAAATCCTCGGTCACCTTCCGGATGCACGCATGCAGGGTCCGCCGTTGCGCGAGTGTCGCGGCCTCCTCACGAACCGCGCGCCCGAAGCGTATTCCCGTCAGAAGTTCTTCCTGCCGGTCCGCGTCCGTCACAACCAATGCCTGCTCGAACTCCGTCTCCGAGGGCTCGTCCACGAACAAACGCCACACCCGACCCAGAAACCGGTACATCCCTTCGACACCCATCATGTTCCACGGCTTCGGAAAGGCCAATGGGGTCAAACATGTACATTCGACAGTGTGA
>JBBQIU010000284.1:0-5136 GCA_038325245.1 Verrucomicrobiota bacterium | reverse complement strand
GAAGGGCGTTGTTGGCCGGGTCGAAGTTTTGACCCTGATCGATGCTCAGTTTGCGGCCGCGATTCAACACGGTGGTGTAGGCCTCGATGAGCCCGATGGAGTTCAGATTGTCGGCGGAGGGACTGAACGCAATGTCTCCCTCGTAACGGCCGCCCGCTTGGAGAATGAGGCTGGCGTAAGTTGCGCTCGGGTTGCTGTGGAAATCCTTCACCCGGGCATCGAACGGGTTGAGGCCACGGATTACCCGTTTGATCCACCCTTCGGCGAGCATCGCGCGCGGGGTGCCGCCACCGGAGGGATCGCCGATCCATTCGCTCCAGGTGGTTTGTCCCCGGACATTAAATCCGCGGTATCGGCAGATGAACCACGTGTCGCCCAGGGCGAGGAGACTGGATTCACCCCCCTCACCCAGCGTGATGTCGTTCACACCTTGCCGCGCATCCAACAGGGCAGGAGGCGCGGGATCGGAGAGGTTCCGATTGCCGGAGGTGTAGGCGATCCAACCGCGCGCATCCGTGATGTCGCCGTTCACACCCGTCGCGGGCATCTCGGTTGGAATGAAACCGGCGGCATCCGGCTTGTAATACCACTCGAACTGGACCGGGTCAGGATCACCGCCGAATTCACTGCTGTGGCGGAGGGTCAGGCGTTGGTCGAAGACGTTCCCGGGGTACAGCGCCTTCATGTCGCCAATGTAGGGGCCGTCGTCGACCCGGATGATGTGCAGTTGAATGGGGAGGGCTCCGAGGGCGGGGTCGTTGTTCTCCACCAGCGTCAGGTAGCGGGGGCGCGCTCCGGTGGGGGCGTCGGACTCGATGAAGCTCACGTTGCCGGAAAGCGCGCCATTCTGGGCGCCGCCCGCTGCATCGTCCGCCTGGGTGCCTCCCGTCTCATCAAAGCGGTGGTAGCGCACCAGGAAATCCTCATCCCCGAAGAGGCGCTTTTCACCGTCCCGCTTGAGCACGAAGGCTGGCAGGGCAGCACTCCAGAGGCGTACCTCGTCGAAGGTGCCGTCGAAGGGATTTTCACGCGTGGTCGGGCTGGTGACCATGATACCCAGGTGGGCGGCGGTGCCCGTGGATTGGACCAAACCTGTCTTGGGCAGTTCGGCTTGGAGACGTCCATCGACGAAGAGGCGCATGAACTCGCCGTCGAAGGTCGCGGCGAGGTGCCGCCAGGTTTCGATGAAATCACCGGGGACAACGGGCAGCGTGAGAGTGGACTCCGTTCCGCCCGCGTTGAGGACGAAGGCGATCTCGGTGCCGCCTCCGCGGAACTCGAGGGCCCAGTCGGGGGTTGCATTTCCCTGACGGACCAGGCTGTTGGCAGGACCGTTCAGGGCGTCGGGGTTCAGCCAAAGTTCGACCGTCATGGCATCCCCGGCGCCGAAGGAAACCTGAGGAAGGGTAACGAAGTCATTCGTTGTCCCGCCAAGGGCCAGGGCATTGACAGGGTGGAAGGTCGCTGGAGGCACGCCGCCAAGCGCGGTGGTCAGGGCCTTGGGCAGGGCGCCGAGGGGCTCGGGCAGCACGTTGGTGCGAATGACGGTGTAGTCCCCGGGAAGCAGGCTGCGGTCGGTCAGGGTGATGACGGGATTGGTGCCATTGGTTGCGACGAACTCCGACAGGAGCCCGATTCGAAGCCCGGCCTGCGGCAGGATCTGGGGCGGAGTATTGGTGTCGGTGTCGGAGGCGCTGTCGGCCTGACCGTCGAGGGGCAGTAAGTCGACGCCGTTCGGGTTGCGGGTGGCGTCGTAGAGATTGTCGACGATGGCGATCCAGCCGTCGCGGGCGGCATGACCCACGGGGACGAGGCCGCGGATGTCATCCCGCTCTCGTGACGACAGGACGTTCGGCAAGAGCAACGGTTCGCCGACATAGGAGATTTCATTGAGGGTCCCGGAGAATTGGAGCCACTTGTTGATGGGGTCGAAGGTGAGCCGTTCGATCAGGGTGGGTGGCAGGTCATTGAAGTATTCCTTCCCGTTACGATTCGATCTCTGGACGACGGCGGGAATGGATTCTCCGACGGCGAGGCGATAGGTCCGGGTGCTGAGCGGATCGTAAAGGCGGGCGAGGGTAAGGATGGGGGGGGTGGGACTGACCTGTGGATTCCAGTCGGGCGTCAGGTCGTCGTAGACAAACTGCAGCTTGGCCATGTTTTTGACGCCAGGAAGCGGACCCGAGGCGGAGCTGCGCGGGTTGAGCAGGGTTTGGCCGATCTGAAGCGTTCCGACCCGCGGCCAGGTGACCCGGTAGGTGATGTCGAGGGGTTGCCCAGTGACGCCCGCCGCGGCGTTGGGACTTGCGAGTGCGGACTGCGTGCGCCGATCGAGCGAGGCAAGGCTCGTTCCGACGGGTGCGTCGGCGGCGCCGTCCGAGTTGAGGTCGTAGTAAAAATCGGGTTGTAGAGGGTAGAACCAACGCAGGACAACGTTGGTGGAGGCTCCGTTGGCGCCGGCGGCGCGGGCGTAGAGTTTGCCTTGAAAATCCTCCCACCAGGGACCTGACACACCGTGGGTTTCCGGGCAGAGGAGGAGGGTAAAGAGCGGGGCCGGAGGGGCGATTTCGACCCCGGCGACCTTGTCATAGGTGAAGAAGAAGGGGGCTTCCTCGGCGACCACCTTATAGGGCTTGATGGACCAGTCGCCGGTGGCGGGATCCTTGTACTTGAGCAGGGCGTACGGGCGGGAGCGTTCGGGCGAGATGACGGCGTTGAGGTCATCGCGCAAGGCGTAAAGGGCGTTGTCGCTGAGGAGCGCGTGCTCCTCGTTGGGGTTGTAGCCGGGAAGGGATGGGTCGGGCTGGTTGTAGACGCGCTTGTTGGGGAAGAGGCTGTTGGGAAGCGGGCCGGAGCCTTCGCCGCTGGCGATGATGATCTTGTCGACGCTGCCGTCGGGCGGCCAGCTGACGCTGTAACGGGTTGGGACGCTGGCCCAGGCGACGCCGATAGGACTGAAGCGGTACCAGACGACGACCAGATCGTTCTCGACCGATGTGTCGCCCGCGGGTTCGCGGTTCACCGGGATGATCGGGCCGCGCCGGGAGGGGCGGTCATGGGCGCGATCGGGTCCGTGTCCGTCGTAGAAGGTGTTTGGGAAGAGGACATGGCCGGAGCGGCTGAGGTATTCCTGATGGGTGGGATCGACGAGCTTGGATCCGACAAAGGCGGGGGCGTTCTCGACGAGTGTGGGCGCCAGATCCCAGCGGTAGGTGCGGGCGACTTCAAATCGGGGACGTTGGATCAGGGGATTGGGCGCGGCACCATCGGTCTTGAGGTAGTAAAGGACCGAATAGCCGGCGGCCGAGGAGTTGAACGTCTTGGAAGTGGCATCGTAGCGCGCGGAGCCTCCCGTCGTCTCGTGGATGACGGACTGAAAGCCGAAGTCGAAGGGAACACCCTGAGGCTCGACTTGGACTGGCGCGGTGGCGACGTGGACGAGCGGTTGCTTGGGCCAGACGCTGAGCCCTTCGACGGTGATACGATCGGAATTGACGACAATGTTGGTGCCTTCACCCGAGACATCCGTCTGGGAAGTGAACCATCGGATGGTCGCGGTCACCGGCCGGATGGGGTAGAGGCGCTTTTCGAAATCACTCCAGTGGAAGGCATTTTCACGGGTGTCGCCCGGGCTTCCCGAAATGATTTCGATCTCGGGCCGCCTGGGAACGGCGTTTTCAGGGCGGGCGATCTGGCGGCCGATGACCCATGCTGGAACGGCGAGGTAGGCGCGGGGCAGGGAATCCTTGAGGCCGGTGCCGACGATGGCGCCGCCGCGGTTGATGGCGCGGGCGGAGGAAAGTTTCCAGGTGCTTTGGCTGAACACGAAGTTGCGGGAGTCATGAATCAGGTCGCTGACATCGCGCATCTGGCCGGCGGTGTGGAGGAAGGCGCGGGACTCAGTGGTGCCGTTGTCGAGCCGCCGGTCGGCGTCACCGACGACCTGCCCGAAGGCGTTGATGGCGTAGGCCTCGGAAAAGTTGCCGTTAGGGAGAAGTCCGAGCGAGCGCATCGAGGGGGTGGTCGCGCCGTTGTAGAGGAAGGCGAGACGCGGACTTCCTGGCTGGGCGTTGGTTCGGGACCAGCCGACAACGAGCCCATCGTCGTTGATGCCGTAGGCGCGGCTGCTGTGATGATTGGGAAGCACGCCGAGGTCGCCCAGGGTGCCTGCGTATCGGAAGGCTCGGTCGGCTGTCCCGGCGATGCCACTATAGCCGACGACGACCCCCGCGGAATCGATGGCGAACGCTTCGGAGGCCGTTCCTCCCGCGAGCACGCCGAGATTTAGAAAGGTGTTGTTGGCGGTGAGGCGGAAGGCACGTCGGCCAAGGCCGGTGAGCTGGAAGGAACCCGCGAGATCCCCGGATTCGTTGATCGCAAAGCCGATGCTGTCATTGCCGCCGGAGATCTGGGCGGAAACACCGGTCATGGTGCTTCCGAGCCACCGGAAGGCCTTACGGGCGTCTGCATTACTGCTGTTGGCAAAACCGGAGATCAGGTTGTTGTTGTTGATCGCGAACGCCCGGCTTCGGCTCGCGGTGTCGGTCCCCAGCGTGCCGAGGTCCTCGATGGATTGACTCGCCAGGCCTCGGCGCAGGAAGGCGTGGGCCTGGGACTTCCGGCCGGTGAGACCGTCGTCATTGGGCGAATCGAGGGTCTGGGCCCAGCCCACCACCCAACCCTGATCATTCAGGGCAGCACCGAAACTGCGGTTGCGCGGATCGGACAGCGTGCCGAGGTCGAAGAGAGCGTACGCGGGCTTGGGATCGACCCGGACTTTGAAGGTTACCTGGTCCTGTCCAAAGAGCGGGTCGCTGGCGGTAATAGAAATTTCGGCGGTGCCGATCTCGTTCAGCGCCGGGATAATCTCGATCGTTCGGCTGCTGCCGCTACCCCCGAGAACGATGTGCTGGGAGTCGTTGGGAATGAGATTCGGCGAGTCTGAGGTGACGATCAGATTGATCTGATCGGAGGGATGATCGGCGTCGAGGACCGTGAAGGGGATCACGCCGCTGGAGGTATCTTCCTCGACAACGAGATTCACGAGACCGGAGATCACCGGAAGATCGTTGTCGCCGGAAACCTCAAGGAGGACCGTACCTTCCGCCGTGACGCCCGCCTGGTCGGTGACGCGAT
>JBBQIU010000283.1:0-5163 GCA_038325245.1 Verrucomicrobiota bacterium | reverse complement strand
ATAGACGTTCCCCGTCGACAACGCCACGATCCGCGCCCCCGAATACCGCTCACAAACCCTCGCCGGAACCAGCGTGTTCATTGCCCACGTCGTCGCCGGGTCTTTCGAGGTTCCGAACTTCAACCCGACGAGATAGGCGACATTCGATGTGTCCGGGAGCTTCCCCAACGAGGAGGCGTCGGGTCCCAATAAGTCACACGACTCCGTTCGCACCCCGCGTTCCTCCAGCCATGTCCGCGCGTGAATATCGGAGAAACGGCTCACCGCCACGATGTCCAACCGATGCCCCGCCGCCTCGGCCGCGCGCCGCGCGAGCACCGCCAGTGTCGGGCCCATCTTTCCCCCCGCACCCAGAATCACCAACGGACTGGCCCACGAACGGATCGACTCGATCAACCGCGGCGACGGCCGCGTCAGAACCTCTTCCAGCGCCGACTCCGTCTCAATCGTCGCCGGCCAATTTCCGTAAAGCATGGCACTCATTCCAATCCCCTACCCCAGGTCCACCCAGCGCCCGCTCGACGCCGATTGAAGCACGGAATCCGTCACCGCCTGCGCACGGGCCCCATCCCGGAACGTCACCGAGCATGGGCGTTGCTCGCGTATCGCGTTCACGAATTCCACGGCCTGGTCATACCGAAACGAAACCAGGGGATCGCCCACACCCGGATCCCGCGTCGACCCGGGCCAGACCCAGAACTCCCGCGGCACCTCCAACGGCGCCAATCCCGGCCCACCCAACCTGCCCGCGAGAAGTTGGTTCCACCGCGACGTCGTGAACTCAAAGCTCCCCTCGCTCCCGTTGATCTCGACGTAATCCAGGCTCCGCCAGCTCTCATTGCGCCCACTTGCCAATTTCGAACTCTCCAACACGCCCGTTGCTCCGGAACGGAACTCGGCCAGGATCGCCACCCAATCGTCCGTGTCATTCGGAGCGCCGTCCCGCATTGGCGTCAGGTTTTTCACATTCGCAACGAGGCGATGCATGGGTCCGACCAGGTGATGCGCAAAATCGATTCGGTGGCTCAGCATGTCGCCCAGTTCGCCGGTACCCGCCAGTTCCTTGCGTTGCCGCCAGCCCAGGTTGCGGGTGCCCCAGTCCTGAAGGCGACAGGAGCGGTAGTGGTAAGGCAGCCCCAGCTCTCCTCGACCCACGAGGTGATGCAGGTAACGCATCGCCGGCACAAACCGGTACGTGAAGGCGGTCATGTTCCGGACCCCGGCCCGCTCCGCCGCATCGGCCATCCGCTCCGCATCGGCACGGTTCATCGCCAGCGGCTTTTCGCAGAGCACATGCTTGCCGGCGGCGATCGCCGCCAGCGCGATCGGAGCGTGCATCACGTTTGGCGTCGCAATGATGATCGCGTGGACGTCCTCCCGGGCCACGATCTGCCGGTAGTCCGTCGAGGTCACCGTCGCTCCCGTCTCCTGCCTCGCCCGTTCCAGCGTCCCCGGATCCGCGTCACAGACCGCCTGAACCCGCACGTCCGCGCACAGGGCCAGTCCCGGCAGATGATTTTGAAGGGTGATGCCCCCGCAGCCGATGATGGCGAAATGCAGCGTGTCCATAATGATGTCCTCGTCCCCTGTCAACGGCCGTCAGGCGAGCTTCCGACAGAGGATCATCTTGGGTGGCTCCGCCACCAGAGCCCCCGCCCGCGACAACACAGCCGTCACGTGCGAACTCGCCAGATGCCGATCCAGGTCCTCCCGGCTTTGCCAGTTCTCATGGAAGACAAACCGGGTCGGATCGTCCGCCACCTCGTGCAGATCATAGTTGATGCAACCCACCTCCTTGCGGGTCTGGCCGATCAATGAGCCCAGCAATTCGCGGAGTTCGGCTTCCTTTCCGGACTGGGCGCGAATCATGGCAATCACCGTGACGGGAGTGGAATCAGTGCTCATAGGGTCGGGAATCGAATTCGGTCGGCAAAGTAAGCCTGGGAGCCTCCCCTCCTGCAAGCGGCGTCCCACAGGCGGGATATCCCCTTCGCGAAAAACACTGCAACCCAACTCAGGGACGCCGTGTGTTCGCCACCGTCGATGCCTCCGAATTTGAATTCGAATCCGAACGCGATCCCGATCATGAACTTGAACACCGTCACCACGCCCTTCTTGTCCGAGCCCTGATTGCCTAGGGTTCCTCGGACCGCGGGAAATGGGTAACACGACGGCCCTGGAGTTCAACGCCCAGGGCCGTCGCTGTTCTCTCCCCCTGCCTCTCCCTCCCCCCGTGCCACCGACAAAATGTCCTGCACAAATTCCTCCGGCTTCCAGGTGTTCCCGATGATGTTTTTCTTCAGCCGCCCTTCCGCATCAATCAGGAGGGTGCGGAGATTGTGGTCCGGCAACGCGTTGGGGGTCTGCCGTCGGAAAACGAGCCCGACCTGTTCGGTGATCGCATCAATGTCGATCAGGGCCCCCGTCAGGAACGTCCAGCGCACCGGATCGTAGTTGTACTGCTTCGCGTAGGTTCGAAGCACGGCCGGGCTGTCGAATGCGGGATCGATCGTCATCGTCAACAGATGCCAATTGGTGGGACCTCCGCTCTGCTGACGCAACCCCTCCGACACCGCCTTGAAATTCTTCAACATCCGCGGACAAAAGTCCGGAAGCGGACACCGCGTGAAGATAAAGGTCAAACCCACGACCTTGCCCCGGTAGTCGCTCAGTTTCACCGGCATCCCGAATTCGTTTGTGAACGGGTAATCCGGCATCACCTGCCCGATCTCGAGCGGTTCCACGTCGCGCACGATCCTCGACTGCTCGTACGTAAAGTCGGGCGCGGGTTCTGCCACCCCCACCCGCTTCACGGAATCGATCCAGCTCTCGTCATCGGTCACGAGTAACCGGAACGTCACCTTGTCCCCGGGTTGTACACCCGCCACCTCACGCGGATCCCGCACCGTGAAAGGCATCGACATCGCCATCATGTATCCCGGAATGGCCTCGTGCCGGATCAGGAGATTCGACCCGCCGTCCCGCAACTCCCGAACCACCCCCGTCACGGCATACACCCCCGCCTGGCCCGACGCGGTCGCCAGCCCGTTCGACAACTCGGTGCGTTCCCCTGTCGATCGCCCGCCCGGCGTCCGCACCAGGTAGATCGCGAAAAACGCCACGTTCAAAAGGACCAGGGTTGCCGTGGCCCACAGGACTCCACTTTTCACCCGCCCAAAATGGGAAAGCCCGTGTTCCCCCGCAAGCGCCCGTTTGCACAAGGATTTCCCCCGCCTTGAAGTGTCGATCGTCCCTCGCCACACTTCCCGTCCGATGGAGTTGATCCGCGACATTCACGCCCGCCGCCGCGCCGCAGGCCGCCCCGCCGTTTCGTTCGAGTTCTTCCCGCCCAAGACGGACGAAGGCGATCGGAACCTCATGGAGAAAACCCTCCCGGCCCTCCTCCAGATCCACCCCGACTACTGCTCCGTCACTTACGGCGCCGGCGGAAGCACCCGCGACAAGACCCTCGGCATCGTCGATCGCATCCAGCGCGACCATCGCTTGACCGCCATGGCCCACCTGACCTGCGTCAATTCCACCCGCGAACAACTCGCCGCCGTGCTCGCCGACGCCGCCGCCCGCGGCATCCGCAACATCCTCGCCCTCCGCGGCGACGCCCCGGCGGGCTCCACCGATTGGGTCAAGGTCGACGGCGGATTCGAATACTCCCACGAACTTGTCGGGTTCATCCGCGAAACCGGCGGCTTCGACATTGGCGTCGCGGGCTTTCCCGAAGGCCACATCGCCTGCCGTGAGGGCAAACACGTCGATTGGGAGCGCCTCAAGCACAAGGTCGATCAGGGCGCGAACTTCATCATCACCCAACTGTTCTTCGACAACGCCGATTACTTCGAATTCACGGAACATCTCCGCACCCGCCTGAACTCCCACGTCACTGTCATTCCCGGCATCCTGCCCGTCCTCTCGGCTTCGCAGGTGAAGAAATTCACCAGCCTCTGCGGCGCCCGCATTCCCGCCCCGATGCTCGCGCGCCTGGAGGAACTCGCCGGCGACGACGCGGCGGCCATGGCGTATGGAATCGAATACGCCACGGCCCAGTGCCGTGAACTTCTCGACCGCGGTGTGACCGGCCTGCATTTCTACACTCTGAACAAGGCGCACTCCACCGTCGAAGTCGTGAAGCGCCTGGGTCTCACCTGAGCGGCTTCCCTTGAACCGATCCTCCTCAACGTCAGGCGTCCCGCCTGCCCAAAGAGAGGCCGAAGGCCTCGTCCAAACCCAGCCGAGGGCAACGCCCTCGGAACGGCGACCCCCACCAGGCATTCGCCCTGAAAGGGCAACCCAAGGATTTCGGCCCATGGGTTGCCCTTTCGGGGCATGGAGATTGGCCATTCTTTCGGTCTGGAATCCCAACGGGATTCCGTCCCGAAGCCCAGGGTTGGACCGCGTAGCGGGCCTACGCTGGGTCAACGACGTTCAATACATCAAGTCCACCGGGGTTGTGCCACCTCGACGCAACCCCGTTGGGGTTGTGGTTGATTCGGCCATCCCACCCAGGGCCGCTCGTTCCTCGCAACCCTGGGCTTTGGGACGCAATCCCTTCGGGATTGGGAAATGCCCTCCGCGCACTTTGTGTAGAACGATCAGGACATCGCCCTGGGCAGTCTCATGCCGCCCCACTTGGCGGCGGCCGGCCAGAAATGGCCAAAATCCAGGCCCCTTCGGGGCGTGGACGGAAATTGGCTCGACCAGCAGGGCAGGTACATGGCGGCGGTTGCCGCAGGGCCCGTGTATCGGCTGCTGGGCGCCCGGGACCTGGGGGTGACGGAGAGCTATCGGACCGCCCGAATGCCACCCGTGAACACCGGCCTTCTGGACGGGGAACTCGCGTGGCGCCACCACGACGGCGGACACGAAGATCGGTCGAACATGAAACACTTCATCGCCTGGGCCAATCCGGTACTCAAGGTCGGAGATCAAGGGAAATGAGCAAGCTTTCGGATATTCGAGTGGTGGGGACACGGGTTCATCTCCTCCCGATTCCAACGCGTGTTCCGCTGAAGTTCGGAACGGAGACGTTGAGTCATGTCACTTGCGCGCGGGTGTGTGTGCGCGTGGTGGATCGGACCGGGCGGGTGGCGGAGGGATGGGGCGAGACGCCGTTGAGTGTGCAATGGGGATGGCCGTCGAAGCTTGCGT
>JBBQIU010000282.1:0-5166 GCA_038325245.1 Verrucomicrobiota bacterium | reverse complement strand
ATGCGGAACTTCGTCGTTCAATTCCTCTCGGAGGACGTCGCCCATTCGACCTACCAGGCCACCGCCCACCATCTCGAAACCCGCCGGATCTCCCATTCCCTGCGCAGCTCGATCTGGCGTCGACGAGGCGACCACTGGCAGGTCGTTTTCCACCAAGGCACACGCATTCCGGATCCGTCCCCTACCCCATGAAGATCTCCCGCATTCTCGCCTACCGCGTCGACCTCCCGCTTCACGAGCAAACCTATAAATGGAGCGGTGGCAAGTCCGTCAACGTCTTCGACAGCACCATCGTGCGAGTCGAAACCGACACAGGACTCGCCGGGCACGGGGAAGTCTGTCCGCTCGGACCGTTCTACCTTCCCGCCTACGCCGACGGCGTCCGCGCGGGTCTCCGGGAACTCGGACCCCACGTTCTCGGCGAAGATCCCCGCCAACTGGGCAGGCTTAACCGCCGCATGGACGCCGCCCTCAAGGGCCATCCCTACGTGAAGAGCGGCATCGACATCGCGTGCTGGGACATCCTCGGCCAAGCCACCGGGCTGCCTGTATGTGAGTTGCTCGGAGGGCGGTTCACCGACGACGTCCCGCTTTACAGGGCCATCTCGCAGGTGTCGCCCGATCGCATGGCGGCCCGCGTTTGTGGTTACCGGGCAGAGGGTTACCGCCGATTTCAACTCAAGGTCGGAGGAGACCCCGACGTGGACATCGAGCGGATTCGGGCTGTTGCTTCACAACTTCAGACGGGCGACCGACTCGTGGCCGACGCCAATACCGGTTGGGTCCAACACGAGGCCGTTCGCGTTGCCAAAGCGGTTCGGGACGTCGACGTCTACATCGAACAACCGTGCCTCACTTACGAGGAATGCCTCGCCGTGCGTCGGCAGTGTCCGCACCCGTTCGTTCTGGATGAGAACATCGATGACCTCGGAATCCTGCTGCGCGCGAGGGCCGACCTCGCCATGGACGTCGTGAACCTCAAGATCAGCAAACTCGGCGGCCTCACACGGATCCGCCAGGCGCGAGACCTTTGCGTCTCGATGGGCATTGCGATGACGCTCGAGGACAGTTGGGGCGGCGACATCGCCACCGCAGCCATCGCACACCTCGCCCAGAGCACGCCGCCCGAGTTGCTCTTCACCACCACCGACTTCAACAGCTACGTCACCGTGAGCACCGCGGAGGGAGCCCCCCAGCGGGTGAATGGCCGAATGGCCGCCTCCCGCCATCCCGGCCTTGGTATCCACCCGAGAATGGACGTGCTCGGAGCGCCGGTGATCCGGGTGGAATAGCCGGCGACAGGCGTGCCGTTCGGGGAAACGCCATCGGATAAACGGCGGGGGAAGGCCGTCCCGCGTTCCCATCTCGCCCCGTGGACTTGTAACATCCTCTTCCAAGTCTCCGCTTGCCATTTACATCCATTACGGATATATCCATTGCCGTTCCAGATCCCATGCCTGCCGCGTCCGTTAATCCCGAGTCCTTTCTTCCGCTGACCCCGGCGGTGTTCCATGTCCTCCTCGCCCTTGCCGATGGCGAACGGCACGGCTACGCCATCATGCAGTCCGTCGCCGAAACCACCGACGGCCGGGTCAGCATGGGACCAGGCACCCTGTACGGAACGATCAAACGGCTGCTTGAATCGCGGCTCATCGAGGAGTCGGACGCGCGCCCTGACCCCGAACTCGACGATGAACGTCGGCGTTATTATCGGCTTTCGGCCCTTGGCCAGCGGGTCGCCGCCGCGGAATCACACCGCTACGCCGGCTTGGTTCGCGTCGCCCGCGCCCGAGGACTGCTCGCCACCAGCCACGCGCAATCCTGAATCCAGGCCCCGCCATGCCCCACGCACCGCTGTCCCCTCGTGCCGCGTTCCTCGTCCGCCTTTACCGCGCCGGGCTCCGACTCTATCCGTCCGCGCACCGCGAACGGATGGAGTCGGAGATGGAGCAAGTCTTCCGGGCCCAATGCCGGGAGGTGCTGGCGAGGCGCTCCCTGGGCGGCTGCCTCGCCTTCGCGGCGGGCGCCGTCGTGGAACTCTTGTTAACGGCAATGCGCGAGCGACTCGCCGCCTTCCTCTGTCTTATGCGTATGAAACGACCCCTGACCCCGTTGGCACGCGTCTGCTGGAGCCTCGGCGCCGGTGCCCCCGTTGCGGCCCTGATTCTCGGCGTGACGATCGCCGTGACGCTCTCGTTGCCACCCATCTACATGAGTTCCACGCGGGTCCTCGTTCGACACGCGGTGAATTCAACCACTGCGGACCCGTTCTTGGTCCAGTCGGAGGCCGAGATTATGACGTCCAAGGCGAATCTCATGCGCGTCGTGGAAAAGCTTTCCCTGACGGAACGCTACTCGCCCGAGTATTTGGGCCAAGGGACGCTTCATCCAATCGAGGTCATCGCGATCCTTCAGGACAGGATTGAGGTCCGGCAGTTTCGTAACACCAGTCTTTTAGAGATTCGCGTCCATGACCGGGACCGTCAGCTCGCATCCGATATCGCCAATGCCATGGCTGAGGCCTACCTCCAAACCCGGATGGAACCCGTCAATTCCTAAGCCAGGCCTGTGGACGTCCCTCAACCCGGGCGTGTGGCAATCGTGGACGTCGCGGAGCCGGGTCTGAAGCCGGTGAAGCCCAATGTTCCCTTAAACATCTTCCTGGGTCTCGGGGCGGGCGGGATTCTGGGAGGCGGCACCGCCATCATTGTTTGGGTGCTCCTATGGAGGGCCTCCAAACGACGGCTCACGGCCCTTTCTCCATCGCCCACCTCCGCTTAGCGGAACGATTCGTTGGGGAAAAAGCGGCCTCGCGCGAAGCCGCGAAGATCGCGAGGAAAGCGGGGACTCGCTCTTATCATCCCCTTCAACGCCCCCTCGTCGGGTTCCACAAAACCTCCCTTCTCCCCTTCTCCCCTTCGCGAGTTTCGCGCCTTCGCGCGCCACCTTCCCTTTCCTCGCGCGGCGCCGCGAAGTCCGCAAAACAGAGCCAGGGCCTGTTGGGGAAGAATGAGCGCAATAGGAGGGGTGGCTGTCCAAGGTCCGATGAAGCGCGCATCTGTGTGGATCCCATGGTCGGAAGGGCTGCATCTCCGACCCGCGTCTGCCTTGGTCCGCCTGGCCCAACAATTTGAATCGGCGATCCGTCTCCAGTGCAATGGGCGCATCGCCGACGCCCGGAGCATCGTCAGCATTCTCCTGCTCTGCGCTGCCGCGAATGCGCCCGTCGAGATCGAGGCGGTCGGTGAAGACGAAGAAATAGCGATTCATGCTGTAAAGGGTCTGTTCTCCGATCCGCCGTCCAACCTCCCTTCGGTCGATCCGCCCAGCAACTGAGTGGCGTCAGAGCCATGGCAATGGGGTCAGCCCGGCGGTTCACTCCGCCGCCGGCTGAGCCGGAATTTTGTCACTTGGACGTCCGTTGACAGAGCGACCCCATCCCCTCAACCCTGTCTGCGTGACCCCTCCCGAGATGGAAACACCCAGGATGACTCGGAGCCTCGCTCCTTGGATGCGAGACCCAATATAGACGAGGGCCAGGACGCAGGAATCTTCTCCTTCATCAGCCCCCATGTTTCTGCGCTTCCTGAATCCTGTTTCCCGAGGCGTCGTATGCTCACCCCAAGAACGACACCCTTTCCGGCCTCGCCGAGTTCCTGGCCAAGGCGGCTCAGCACTACCTGGGTGCCGCCGGGCTTGCGCTGGATCTCGATTTCCAAAGCCCCGTGCCCGAGGGACGGCTTACCAGTGCCACCCGGCAACAGGTTGCTGGCGCCTTCCAGGAGGCGCTCCGAAACGTGGTCCAACACTCCAAGGCCGCGACGGCTTCCCAGGCGGGTTCCTATTCCGTCACCGTCACCAGTGAGTTTGGCTCCGTGACCAGTACCGCGGCCACGCTGACCGTGACACCCCCCAGTCTGTCCCTGGACATCGCCACGGCGGTGATCATCTCCTGGCCGGTTTCCGCTGAGGGGCTGGACATCTCCCAGTGGATTCTCGATCGCAGCACCTCGCTCGCCGGGCCGTGGACGCCCGGAACACCGGTGGTCCGGACGATTGCCGGCGACCGGGTGTACTTCGCGGTTCCGGTCGACAACACCCAGGATGCGATCTTCCGCCTCCGGCGGCCATGATACGGGCGCCACACCCAAAAACTCGCCTCGGGGGGTTTCGAGGTTGCCCATCGGGTCGCAGTTAGCGGAGGCGCTTTCGAAGCCGCGAAATTGCAACGGGTTGCCAGGACGCGTCCTTCAATACGGATAAACGATTGCGGAGGAAGGGTATGATGGATTCCCAGGAATACCCCTCGCCCGTTTTTTGGCCCATAGGGGGGGATGGGTGGACCTGGGAAGCCGATCCGGTCCTTCCAAGTCTCTGCGTTCCCTGCGTTCTTTGTGGCAAATCTCTCCCCGTCCGGCGCTCATGTCCGTCGCATTCACGGGGGCCTGGAGGCCTGCCCGTTTGGACTTAGGCCACAGGGAACGCAGAGAGCGCAGAGAGCGAACCTGTGTGGATCTCTGAGGAATAGTGGTGTCAACGGATTTGATCCTTTCGGTCGACAGGGAGTCGAGATGTCCACGGATTCTCATCCCTACGGGCAGTGTGGATCGCCAGTCCAGGTGGTGCGATTCACGGATACACGAGCGGGTGGACAGAGCTCTTCCTCAGTTGCCTTCCCACACTGACACCGCGCTTGCCCGGCCAAACACTCCAAGCCAAGAGTTCTCCATGCCCACAGCGCCCCTGATCCAACTTGCGCTCGACTTTCCCACGATCGAAGAAGCCCTGACCGCCGCGGAGATCGGCGTCCGCGCGGGTGTCGATATCCTCGAAGCCGGAACTCCCCTCATTGTTGCCCAAGGCGCCGCCGCCATCGGACGTCTGGTGCAAGCCTTCCCTGGGATGCCCGTCCTCGCCGACTACAAGACCATGGATTCTGGCTTCAAGAACGTCCTGATCACCCAGAAACAGGGCGGCCACTACATGACCGTCTGCGCCAACGCCGCCGACGAAACCGTCCAATCCGCCATCGCCGAAGGGAGAAGGACCGGCATCAAGGTGGTCACCGACACCATTGGCGTGAAGGACCAGGTCGCGCGGGTCCGGCAATGCGCCGAATGGGGCGTCGACATGATCTACCTGCACTTCGCCGCCGACCAACGCCGC
>JBBQIU010000281.1:0-5170 GCA_038325245.1 Verrucomicrobiota bacterium | reverse complement strand
CACAAGGGCGGTGCTGGGGCGGATGGGGAAGGCCATGGGATGGGGGAGAGTTGGGGAGGGAATGGTGACGAACGGGTTACCGTTCCATGACAATATGCGCAAGGGAGGTCACGAAACCGCCAATCGACCAGAAGATTCAGTGTTCGGGCGGGGGTTCCGGAAGGTCGAGGGCATCGATGCCGGCGCGCCAGATCTGAACGGTGCCCCTGGAATTCGAGGCGGCGAGGAGGTTGCCGTCCGGGGAGAACTCCAGTTTCCGGAACTGTGAACCTTCGCCGGCGAGAGTGATCAACTCCTGGAGGCTGTCGATATGCCACAATTTGATGGCCTCCCGGCCGTCGCTTCCGACGGCGAGGCGCTCGCCGTCCGGGGAGAACACAATGGAGTGGGTGCCTTGGAGGAACCCGGTGATGGTCCCGATCTTCCGGGGTGGGGATGACTGCCACAGGGCGCATTGGCCCAGGCGGCTGACGACCGCAAAGGCATCGGCGCCCGGGGAAAAAACCACCTGTCCGATCTGGGGCAGGTCGAGTTCAAACCGGACTGCGTCGGAGGAGCCAATGTGACCGATCCATCCGGTGCCCGACGGGCCGACCTGAAGCCAGCGATTTCCTTCCTGGGAGAAGGCGGTGGGGAGCGATGGGCTGCGGGATGGGGCACCCTGCCAGGAGCGGATTTCCTGGCCCGATGCGACGTCCCATTCCTGTATCGTGCCGTCGACGGGATTGCGGGTTCTCAGGATTCGGGAATTCAGGGCGAATTCGAGGGGAAAGATGGGTTGTCGGGTGTTGGGCTTCCAGTCGGGCAGGGCGACGCCAAGGTCGAGATCCCATATTCTGAACCCTCCGTTTGCGCCGATTGTGAGGGCAAGACGGGCGTCGGGAGAGAGGATGTGGGGGAAGGGGGAGGCCCCAAGTTCCAGGATCGTCTGGTTGTTCTGGAAATCCTCGCCCGTCCAGCGGCAGGCGCGCCCGTGGTTGTCGATGGTGACAATGGAGCGGCTGTCGGGAGTGAACCGCCAGGTACGGACGGGAACGGGGAGGGAGAGCCTGGATCGGTCGCGGGGTCGACGGGTGGTGTCCCAGACGTAGACCGAGCCATCTTTGCAGCCGCTGACGAGCGTGGTTTGGTCGGGGAGCAGGGCGATGCTCCAGACCTCGAGCTGGTGTCCGCGAAGCGTGGTGTGGGGACGGGGTTCATCGTCCCCATTTTCCGGGCGCGAAGAGCGAGGGAGCTGCCTTGGGGAGTCGGAGGCGGACTGGACATCAGAAATGTCCCAAAGGCGGATCGTCTGGTCGGCGCTGGCGGAGGCGAGGGTCCGTCCGTCGGGCCAGAAGACGAGGGAGCTGATCCAGGTGCGATGGCCCTCGAGGCGGGCGAGTTCGCTGCCTGTGGCGACATCCCAGATCCGGACGGTGGATTCCACAAAGCCGGCGCCGGTGGCGAGGAACCGGCCGTCGGGCGAGAAAGCGAGGGAGATGAGTTGTTCCTCGGCGGCCTTGACGGTCCACAGGAGTTCGCCGGATTCGGCATTGGCGAGCTGGAGGTTGCCGTCCTCACCGGCGATGGCGAGGAGGCGGAGGTCGCGGGAGACGCGCACGGGGGTGCCGTACGGACCCATGGGCGGGGAGGTCAGGGAGACGGAGACTCTGGATAGACGGATGGCCTGGGCGACGTCCCAGGTTTCGATCTGCCCGTCACCGGAGACGGTGAGGAGGACGGCGCCGTTGGTGGAGAATGCGAGGGATCGGCATTCGCCGGAGAGGGGCAGTTCACCGACGGACCGGCGATCGTTCGCGTTCCAGAGCCGGACTCTGTGGCCGCGTCGGGAGAAGGGAGTGTTGCCGGCCTGGGCGAAGGCGAGAAGCGGGGCCGTAGGAGAGAAGGCGGCATCGGAGCGATTCCAACCGGATTCGAGTTCGGCGTGGGAGCGACGGGAACGAAGGTCCCAGACTGTCAGCTTGCCACCGGTGCCGACGGCGACCCAGCGGCCGTCGTGGGAAGGGGTGAGGGATCCGACGGAATCGGAGTTTTGGCAGAGGGTGAAGAGGGCGTCGCTACCGCAGTTCTGCCATAGGTAGGCCCATTCCCAGTTGCGGAGGTCGGGTTCGCCGAGCTTGGGCTGGTAGTTTTGGAGGAGCTCGCGGGCGCGGCCCAGGTTGTTTGCGGCGAGCGCATGCTGGGCGAGGTTGATGTCGGCGGCGTAGGCCTTCTGGCGGGCGAGCAGTTCCTGGGCCTGGGCCTGACGGCGCAGTGAGGCTTCCGTGGCCTGGGCGCGCTGGGCGCGTTCGCGGAGGCGCCGCTGGATGGCTTCCGCGGCGGAGATGCGTTGGAAGGCATTGGACTTCTCGATGAATTGCCAGGTGGCGATGCCGAGGCCGATCAGGAGGGCGAGGCCGACAGCACTGATCGCGGTGAACGCGACGCGGTGGCGGTAGGCGAGTTTCCGGAAGCGATAGAGTGTGCTGGGGGGGCGGGCGAGGATGGGCTCATGGTCGAGATAGCGCTGAACATCCAGGGCGAGGGCGTTAGCGGTTTCGTAGCGTCGGGTGCGGTCCTTTTCGAGGGCCTTCAGGACGATCCAGTCGAGATCGCCGCGAAGGATGCCAACGAGGCGGTTCGACTCGGCCTGCTGGCGCCGGGCGGTAAGGGTGCGGTCGGATACTTCGAGGGACCGGAGCCGGGTGGAAGGCCGGATGGGTTCCTTCTCGCGGATGGTCCGCCGCATTCCTTCGAGGCCCGAGGCGACGAGTTCCCGGGCGTCGAAGGGAGTGCGGCCCGTCAGCATTTCATAGAGGACGACCCCGAGGCTGTAGATGTCGGCGCGGGTATCGACGTCGAGGCCGCTCATCTCGGCCTGTTCCGGACTCATATAGGCGGGGGTGCCGATGAAAGCGCGGAACTCGGTGAAGAAGGTGTGGTCGGTGAGTCGCTGATCGATGGCCTTGGCGATGCCGAAGTCGATGACCTTGGGCACGGGGACGCCGTCATGGAGGGTGACGAGGACGTTGGATGGCTTGATGTCGCGGTGGATAATGCCCTTCTGGTGGGCATGCTGAATGGCCTGACATACCTTGACGAAGAGTTGGAGTCGTTCGCGGGTGGTGAGGCTGTTCTCGTCGCAGTAATCCGTGATCCGGATGCCGCGGACGAGTTCCATGACGAAGTAGGGGCGGCCGTTGTCTGTGGAGCCGGCATCCAGAACTCTGGCGATGTTGGGGTGATCCATCATCGCGAGCGCTTGTCGCTCGGTCTCGAAGCGTCCGATGACGGACTTGGTGTCCATGCCGGGCTTGACGACCTTGAGGGCGACGCGACGCCGGACCGGGGTTTCCTGTTCAGCCATGAAGACGGTGCCGCCGCCGCCTTCTCCGATGATCTCGAGGAGTTTGTAGCGGCCGATTCGGTCGCCTGGTTTCTCCAGGCTGCCAAGAGGATGCAGGACCGGGGTTGCGGTGGATTCGGATCCGGATCGGAGGGCCTGGACGATGGGGTTGTGGAGGAAGTCGTCGTCCTGGTGACTGGCGAGAAGCGCCTCGACGGCCCGGCGGAGTTGGGAGTCGGCGCCGCAGGCCTTGTCGAGGAACGCGTGCCGTGCGTCGCCCTCGGGAACGTCGAGGGCATCGAGGAAGAGGTCGCGTTCCCGTTCGCTGGGCGTCTGGGAGGGGGGGGGCATCAGGGCCGGTTCATGGGAAGCAACGTTTTCCAAGAATCGGACACGCAATGGGACCATGAACCGTGCGATGGAGGGCGCTCCTCCGTCGGCCCTGAGAGGATTGTTTTGGGGATGGAGGGCGCCGCTCCGTCGGCGCCGAGGATTGAGTCGGAGCTTGAGTTCAACAGGTTCCGACGGAGCGGAACCCTCCAGGGCGGCTTCGGTTTATAGGGAGGCATTGCCAATTTGGCGACGGAGCCAGGCGCGGGCGTAGTTCCACAGGCGCTCGGCAGATCGGAGGGAGAGGCCGAGGGCTTCGGCGGCCTCGTTCATGTTCATCCCGACGAAGTAGCGGAGCTTGACGAGTTCCGCCGCGGTGGGGTCCTCCTTTGCGAGTTGTTGGAGGGCGTCATCGACGGCGATGACATCGTCGTTGGGTTCGCCGAGAACGATTTCGGATTCGTTGAATTCGGCCCGTTCGAGGATGCCGCCGCGTTTGACGGCGCGTCGGCGTCGGGCGGCCTCGACGAGGATACGTCGCATGGCTTCGGCGGAGACGGAGAAGAATTGGGCGCGGCTCTGGAGGTTGAGTTGATTGTTACCGACGAGGCGGAGCCAGGCTTCGTTGACGAGGGCGGTGGGCTGGAGGGTGTGGCCGGGAGATTCCTGGGACATCTTGTGGGCGGCGATTCGGCGAAGCTCATCGTAGACCAGGGGGAGAAGCTGTTCAGCCGCCGCGAGGTCTCCCTTGCCCATGGCCTCGAGGATGCGGGTCACGTCCGTCACGGGGAGGGAGCATAGCGGTCAGGGACGCGAAGGCGAGTCCTGGGCAGATCATCGGGGGCGGGTCCGGCGGAGCCCTGATGAATTCGGTGGCGGATTCGAAGGCGAAACGACGCCGTTACTCGTGGAGGACGGAATGGAGCAGCCTGCGGCTACGTCGAAGGGGGGGGAGCCGTGGACTACGGTTCCGTCGCGACCCCGTAGCCATTGCGAGGGTTGGACGCTACGGCACGTGACCGGGGGGATCAGGCGGCGACCGGGGTGGGGACCAGTCTCTTTCCAGCCGACAGAGGCGCCGGGAGGCGGACGGTGGTGGAGCGGAGGTAGGCGCCCGGGGCGACACCGTAGGTGCGCTTGAAATGGCTCGTGAGGTGGCTCTGGTCGCAGAAGCCGACCTGGATGGCGATTTCAGCGATCTCTGTTTGCGTGGTCAGAAGCATTTCCTTGGCGCGTTCGACGCGTCGCCGGATCAGGTATTGGTGGGGTGCCGTTCCGACGGATCGCTTGAAAAGACGGGCGAAATGGAACGGGCTTAACCCGGCGACACCGGCGAGCGTCTCAAGGGAGATGTCCTCGGCGAGATGATCCTGGATGTAGTCGAGGACCAAACGAAGGGGGCGCCGTCCGAGGCCGCCACTTTCTTCACGGAGGGGTTGCTGAAGGGTGGCGAATTGTCGGACGAGGTGGACGGCGAGGGTATGGACCAACGTTTCGCCATACCAGCGGCCTCCG
>JBBQIU010000280.1:0-5199 GCA_038325245.1 Verrucomicrobiota bacterium | reverse complement strand
CGGAGCGGTTTCGCCAATCGCACGGACTGATCCTCAGGTTCACGGACGCGGCGGCGGAGGCGTTGGTGGAGGAGGCGCACGCGGCAGGGCGGCCGGTGCGGGACTTGTGCGCGGAGAAGTTCAAGGACTACCAATTCGGCTTGAAGCTGATCGCGCAAAACTCGGGCCAGCAGGAGTTCACGCTGGAGGTCGAGGCGGTGCAGAAGCCGGACAAAGTCCTCAGCGAATGGGTCGTCGCGAGCTACCGCGGGGGGGCTTCGGAGTCCAAGGAAGAAGGATGGCAGATTAGGAATTCAGGGCACTGCTGAAGCGGCGGTAGTGCTTGTCGGCGATCGGGTGCCGGACCCCGAGGTAGCGGAAGATGGCTTTTCCGGCGTCGATCGCCAGTCCGTCGGCGTAGGAGCGGTTACGTTCGACGACATCGACGAAGGCCCCGAGGGCGGTGTCCCAATCCCGGCTCCGGATGGCGGCCAGACCCTCGGTGAGTCGGCATTTTGCGGAGTCTACCGGGAGTGAATCGGGCGGGCGCAGGGCGGCCTGGGCGAGCAATGAGAGGGCGCGTGCGTGGGGGGACTCGTCGGCTTCTTCCGGCACCTTGGCAAGGAGGTCTATGGCCAGGGATGGGTCTGCGCTCAGGAGGACCTCCGCGAGGAGGATTTTCGCGGGAACCCCGTTGGGATCCTTGACGAGGGCTTGTTCCAGTAGTGCGCGCGCTTCGCCGAGTTGCCCGTCGTCGATCAGTTCGGCCGCACGTTCCATTTCAACCTGGGCGGGGGATGGGAGGTGATTCTCGATCCAGCGCCGGATCTGGTTTTCGGGAAGGGAACCGACGAATTCGTCAGCAACCGTGCCATCCTTGAACAGCTTGACGGCAGGGATGCTGGAAATGTTGTAGGCCAGGGAGAGGGCCTGGTGCTCCTCGGTATTGACCTTGACGAGATCCCAGCGGCCGGCGGCTTCGGCGGCGAGGTTTTCGAGGACGGGTCCTAGCATTTTGCACGGGCCGCACCAAGGGGCCCAGAAGTCGACCACGACGGGAACCTGATGGCTTCGTTGAAGGACCTGTTGGTCGAAATCCTGGACGTCGTAGCTCATGGGGAGGCGGGACGGACGGCGAATTGTGTATTGGGAGAATGAACCTCGGAACGAACGGCGTCCTCAGCCGTCTTTGCTTCGCTTCGACGGGCCATGCCCGGGCCCTCGCCCCCAAGCCGTACAGGGAGAAATGGCTCTGTGGCTCTCGAGGGCAGGACGACAGGTTGGCTGGGATGGCCGTTCACGGAGCCGTGGCGTGGGCGAGTTCGCAGGCGCTGGCGGCATCCTGGTCCTCGAAGTGATGGTCCCAGGATGGGGTGAGGCCGAGGTCGGCGATCATCTGGAGGTCCTCTTCGACGGGACGGTTGAGGGTGGTGAGGTAATTGCCGACCATCAGGGCGCTGGCGCCGGCGGCGAAGATGAGGCTTTGCAGGTCGCGGAGGTTCTTGGTCCGACCGCCGGCGACCATGATTTCCTGGCGGGGCAGAATGAAGCGGAAGCAGGCGATCGTCCTCAGGGCCTCGAGCGGAGGGATGGGGGGCAGATTCTCGAGCGGGGTCCCCTCGATCGGGTTCAGGAAGTTGATCGGGACCACGTTGGCGCCGATCTCCCGAAGTTCGAGGGCGAGATCGCAACGATCCTCCCGGGATTCGCCCATGCCAATAATGCCGCCCGAGCAAATCCGGATGCCGGAGTTTTTCAGGAGCCGGATGGTTTGAAGCCGGTCCTCGAAGCCGTGGGTGGTGCAGTGCTCCGGGAAGAAGCGACGGGAGCTTTCGAGGTTGTGGCCGTAACATTCCACCCCGGCCGCCTTGAGGCGGTCGGCGACGCCCTGGCTTTTGATAATGCCGAGGGAGACGTCCACGCGAACCTGGCCCTGGGCCTTGAGTTCGCGGACGCGATCGCAGACCTCGTCGAGCATCGGGCCTTCGTTGAGGCCTTTCCACGCGGCGACGAGGCCGAGGGCGGTGACGCCATTGCGCCCGGCTTCGACGGCGGCTTCGAGGGCGGGTTCGGGGTCGACGAATCCGTAGCGGGGCGAACCGGTCTGGTAGAAGGAGGACTGGGAGCAGAATTTGCAGTTCTCGGAGCAGCCACCGGCCTTGGCGTTGACGATTGAGCAGAGGTGGACCTGATTCCCCTTGAAGTGCTCGCGGATGCGGTTGGCCCAGGCAAACAAGTCGAAGGTGTCAGCGCTGGATTCGATATTGAAAAGGAAGAGCGCCTCCTCCCTGGTCAGGCGTCCGCCCTCGATGACTCGTCGTCCCAGGGCACCAATCCGCTCAGAAATCGTGGCGTCAAACACTGTCTTCATGGCGGTTGACAGCCTACTTCAAGGTCCATGCCGGGGGGAAGCCCTGGAATTTTGGGGCGGTCACGGCCCAATGAATCCGGTGTAGACGTCAGAGGAAGTGGGCGGAGACGCCTCCCGCGAGGGCGACGAGCCAGAGCAACGCGACGGCCTGGGGACGGGAGAGCCCGGCGCGAACGAGGCGGTGGGAAAAGTGATTGGTATCGCCGATCCAGGGCGGGCGGCGCAGGCGGGCGCGGATCCAAACGACGCTGGCGAGATCGGCGAGGGGGACGATGAGGACGAGGAGCGGGCTGATGACGGCGAAGGCATGGGGGCGTTCCGGCGAGTAGAAACTCGGGAGGATGCCGAGGACGGCGAGGAGAAAGCCGGCGACATGACTGCCGGCGTCGCCAAGGAACGCGCTGGCACGGGGGAAGTTCCAGGGAAGGAAGCCGAGCAGGGCGCCGGCGCCGAGGAGGGCGATCGCGCAGACGAGGTACTGTCCGTGGCGGGCTGCGGCGACCGCGAAGAATGCGGCGCCGATGGCGCCAATTCCGGCACAGAGGCCGTTCATGTTGTCGAGGAAGTTCAGGGCGTTGGTCACGCCGACGATCCACAGGACGGTGATGACGTAGCTGAAGGCGACGCTGGGGACGAACAGGGTGATCCGCACGCCGCCCGCGGCGACGAGCAAGGCGACGAGGAATTGTCCGGTGAACTTGGGGAGGGGTTTCAGTTCGTGGCGGTCGTCGAGCCAACCGAGAATCATCATTCCGATCACCCCAAGGAGGATGACGGCGAGTTCGACGCGGCGGGCCCCGAAGCCATAGCTCAGACGCTCCAGGGAAGCCGGGTCGAGTCCGGGGACGTCGCCGGTCGTGCGGGCCGCCACAAGAAGGGCGGTTCCCGCGAGAATGGGGGCGAGGAAGCCGGTGATGACGGCGAGTCCCCCCGCGAGGGGCACGGATTCGGAGTGGATTTTGCGGGAACCGGGGTCATCGACGTGGCCTGTCCGGAGGCACCAGCGGCGCCATGCGGGCAGGGAGAGGAAGGACGCGAGAAACGCGCCGAGGAGCGAGGCCAGGTAGAGACTGATGGGAAAGGTCACGTCACGTCAGGTCGGGTCGGGGTTGGGTGCGAACGGGGATGCGGCGCGGCGCGAGGTCGTGGCTTTCAGGAGTCGGACGTAGAGGGCATGGAGATCGTCGATCATTCGGCGGACGGGAAACAACTCACGGACAAGTTCAACGCCGTGGTTTCCGAGTTCTTTCCGGAGAGCGGGATCCCGTGCGAGGAGCCGGATCCGTTCCCGGAGGGCGGTGAGATTGCCGGGTGCGACGAGGAATCCGGTTCGGCCATTGATGCAGACCTCGTTGGCGCCGTCGCAGTCATAGGCGATGACAGGCCGTCCAGCGGCGAGGGACTGAGGGAGAGCGCGGGCGAGTCCTTCGCGGCGGGAAAGGTGGACGAGGGCGTCCATGATTCCGATGTATTCCGGGACGGCGGAGGGTGGGACGAGGCCAGTAAAGATGAAGAAGCGGGACAGACCCCGTCGGGCGATCTCGGCCTCAAGGTCCGGTCGTTCTGTTCCGTCGCCGACGAGGAGGAATCGGAGATGGGGGAGATTTTGAACGAGGTCCGGGGCTGCGGCGATGAGGTCGTCGTGGCCCTTGTTTTCGAAGAGGCGGGCGACCTTGCCGACCACGAAATCGCCGGGGGCGATGCCGAGTCTGGCGCGGGTGGCGGGGTGGTTGGGGGCATCGAGGAAGGGTTGGAGATCAAAGCCGCTGACGATGCGGGTGAACTGGTCGGGTCGTCCGATGCCGGCGGCCTGGTATTGGCGGGCCATCGCATGGGCGACGACGACGAAGTGGGAGGTGACGCGGGCGGCGAGGGATTCGGCGTTGCGGAAGAGGGTATTGGTTGCGGCGCCCTGGAATGAGCCGAAAGAAGGGCCGTGGATGGTATGGACGATGACGGGGATGCCGACGGCGCGGGCGGCGAGCCGGCCGAGGAATCCAGCCTTGCCGCTGTGGGTGTGGACGATGTCGGGAGGGTCGCGTCGGAGGCGGGAGGCAAGGGAACTCCAGGCGCGTGCATCGAGCCAGGGGTGGATGGGACGGACGAGCGACGGGAGGAGGGTGAGGGTGCCGGGTGACGAGGCAAGGAGGGGTTCGATGGAGCCCTCGGGGCCGGAGGTAAGACCGCTGATGAGGTGGGTTTCGACGCCGGGGATGTCACGAAGGCCGAGGACGGAGGCGACCGTGTTTTCCTGGGCGCCACCCACGACGAGGCGCGTGATGATGTGGGTGATCCGCATGGCGCTGGCGCGGGCTGCCGGATGCGAAGCGCGGGGCGGGCATCAGCCGCCGGTCTTCCCTGCGGCGATGTCGTTGAGCCGTTGCTGAGCGGTGCGGGCCTCTGGGGTGCCGGGGGTTGCGGTCTCGAGGTAACGGCGATAATGGCGGCGAGCCTCGGGGCCTTTGCCCTGTTGAAAGTCTATTTCGCCGAGGTGGTAGTAGACGGACTGCATCCTGGGAGCGAGTTCGAGCAGTTTGAGGTAATCGCGTTCAGCTTCAGGCAAGCGGCCGAGTTGGGTGAGGGCGAGGGCGCGGTTGACGAGGGCGGGGAAGAAGGCGGGGTCCGTGGAGAGGATGGTGGTGAGGGTTTGGACGGCCTCGTTGACGGCGCCGATCTGCATAAGTATGGCGCTCTTGGTGATTTGGGGTCTGGGATCGCCGGGGAGCCTGGCGATGATCTTCTCAATGGAAGCGAGGGCGGCATTGGTCTTGTTGGCGGCGACGTAGATGTCGCTGAGGGTCTGCAAGGGTTCGATTCGGTCCGGGAAGCGGCGTTCTGCATCGAGGAGG
>JBBQIU010000279.1:0-5208 GCA_038325245.1 Verrucomicrobiota bacterium | reverse complement strand
TGGGGCCTTCCCTGCCGGCGAGGACGCTGCCCCGCGTGTTGGGTGGGCCCTTCAAGGAGTGGACGGATGCGATCCGGGGCGGACCTCCGTGCGGATCGACCTTCGACTACTCGGCGCCCCTCACGGAGTTGGTCTTGCTGGGAGTGGCCGCCCAGCGCGCGTGCATGCGACTGGAGTGGGATGCCTCGGCGGCACGGGTGACCAACCATGCGAGCGCCAATACCTTGATCGGCCCGGGTTACGACTATCGGGCCGGATGGGGCGTGTGACGTGAGCATCTCCCGACCTTGGACGTACGAAAGAATTGGATGAATGCGGTGAAGAATGAACGACCCCAGTCCGTAGCTCACAATCTAGGTGGCGGTCGACGCTTGGTATCACACGCAGCAAATCGAAGTGTCGGATGAGCCTGCGGTCCGGGACTGGTTCTGGCCGAATGCGTGGTCGGGTCCTGACGCACTCCGCCGGACGAAGGAACCCTTTCAGACAAGCAGACCGCTGACGGTGATTCTTTTTGGCGATAGAACTTCCGTTAGGTTCAATGCATTGCGACTAGACGGGATGTGGTCGTGCCAAGCGTGGTTTGGCGAGCTGATGATGAGTGGAAGAACTCTTCACGCAGCTCGCCACTGGAGTGTCCCGTGTCGGCGATCGGAACACCGTAGACTCGATGCAACGCCAGACGGGCCAGCCGGTCGCCGATGGCCTGTTTGTTCTTGGGATGAATATCCGTGGCGTCGCCGATATCAAGAGCGATCGCCTGACCGGTGTGCGGCAAGGCGAGCGCCGTGGACTGCGCCTCCCGCACACCGACCCAATCGCGTTCGCCGGGTTTGCCAAAACCCGCGAGCTGCACCCAGAAGAACGGCAGATCTTGGCCAAAGTGTCCCCGCCACTCCTGAATGAGACCTTGGAACTGCCGCGCATACACTTGGGAGAGCAACGGCACCTCGCTCGCGTCGCGCTCGCCTTGGTACCAGAGGATGCCGCGCAGGCTGAAAGGAATGAGCGGGAAAATCATCCCATTGTAACACGAGGAGGGCTGGCGGTGAGGACGCGGTGGAGTCGGCCCTTGGCGCTGCTGTAACCACCACGTCGCGACCGCGGGCTCCCGACCGACGGCGGAGGCGTCCCGCCAGGAGGCGATGGGTGAATTGCCGTAGGAACTGTTGATGATGCCAATCGGGATCCCGAGGTGTTGTTGCAGCGTGCGTGCGAAGAAGTAGGAGCTCGCGCTGAAGGAACCTACAGCTTCGGGTGAGCATACGCGCCACGGTCCAATGACCGCCCGGCTCGGTTCGCCGAGGTGTTGGGGCGCAACGCTGAACTCGCGGACGCGAGGATGACGGGCCGCGGCGATTTCGGCCTGGGCGTGCGCCGCGCTTTGGACCGCCATTTGCATGTTGGACTGTCCGGAACAGAGCCAGACGTCGCCCACCAGCACATCCGTGGCAACGAAACGAGTGGTGCCTTCGATCACCAAATCCTGGGGGATGGCGGTAGCGGCCCGAGCGGGCAGATGCGCTTGCCAACGGGCATCGGTCCCGGCGGTGGTCTCCGTCGCGTCGCGTCCGAAGATGATTCTGACCGGTTCACCAGCCGCGGCGGTGCCCCAGACGACGATCGGCAGGTCGCGCTGGAGAACGGCGTGGTCTCGAAAGAGAGGCGCGACAACAAGGTCGGCGCGAAGTCCAGATACGAGGAGGAGTCCGACAACGACTGGGCGGAGATTCATTTGGATGGGGGAACGACTGACCTCATGCGAAGACTGGGGAATCGTGCGAGCGAAGCGTGCGGCTGTCGAAATCAGAGGACGTGGGCGTTGGAGCCGAGGGTGAACCGGACGCACCCAACCGCTCCGCGCAAGGATGCGAGAGCTTGATCGTTAACCCGCGTGTCCTCTCCGAGGCCGAGGTCAACGGTCTACCAAGTCATATCTTGCCGTAGAGCAAACCCGCGCTCCTCCTCCTTTTAGATCAATGATGAACCTTGCCCCCCGAGCATCCCGGAGAACCCAACCTCAGTTCATGTTGCCATGTTTACTTTCCTCGTGAGAAACGTCTCAAAAAGTCTAAGACGGCTGCCTTTTGCCTCGTTGACAAGCATCTGATTCTGTTGCTCGCCGGACGCAGGGATCCGGTGGAGCTGGCGGTCCGCCGGGGCGGCGGGCGCTCATTCTTTTCCTAAAAATTCACTTCTCAGATCCATGAAACGTCCTTGGTCGATCCTCTTACTGGTGCAGGCAACGGTGATGCACGCTGCGGTGACGCTGGCGGTTGCGGCTGAGCCCGTCGGATACCGAGTGGAATTGAACTCGGCGGGCAGTGTCCAGGTAACGCGCGGGGGCGCAGCGACCTGGACGTTTGACCCCGTCTTCACCGTTTTCGTGAGTTCGAGCGACCCCAAGCTCGCCATGCGCCCCGGTGGAATTCCTCGCGTTTCCTACAATGTCCCCACCTGGGAAACCCGCGACGCGGGTCAAGCGGCATTGAAGACCGGCAAGCGCTCCGCCGCACAGGCTGGCGATGGTTTCGATGATCGCATTCTCGAGGGTGATTTGGGCTCTCGCACCGCCGATGTCTTTGCCGCGGCATCGAGTGTGACGGTCAGGGCGCGTCACTGGCAACAACGCGGCCGCACCATCGCCTTTATCTTCGCGGAGGACCCTCGCTTCCTGCTGAGCGCGACGGTTACGCTTCAGCCAGGCGACGCGGAGGAGCCCGTCCTGGAGTACACCTTGACGCCGAGGCAGGCGGGTTGGTTTTCCGTCGCCTATACAGGTGCCCCCGCCATTCCGACAGCGGAGGCGGCGGAGTTCTGGCAGCCCTTCATCTGGCAGGAGAGACGCTTTCCCGCGCAGTCGATTCTGACCCCGGGTTTCCAATGTCCCGTGCCCGCCACGTTTGTCCGCAAAGGCAAAGAGCTCGTTTCCGTGGTGGTGGATTCCAGCGAATTTCCCTTCCATCCGCTGCCTCTGCTGGAGAACAGCCGCTTCGGTGTCGCCCTGCGCAACCGTGATGGTGATGCGCAACCGATGGTGTTCGCGCCGATTCTGGGCGGTCTTGGATCGAAGCGCGGCCCCGGCGAAGCCTTTGGCTTCAAGCTACGATTGTACACGGGCACTGGAGATGCGACGCTTGCGTTCGAGGACATCGCGCGGCGTCTCTATGGGTTTCGCGACTACCGCAGCAACGCCATCGGCACGCTCAATCAGACGCTCGACAACATGATCGACTATGGGATGAGCCACTACAGTTGGTTCATCGAAGAACTCAAGGGGTGCGCCTACTCCACCGATGTGCCTGGCGCGGTGAAGAATGTCTCGGCGTTGAATCCGCTCAACCTAGCCCTCGTGACGGACAACGCGGCCATCTTTGATGAGCGCGCCTATCCGATTGCGGAGTACCTCTTGTCCCGCGAGAAGTTCCTTTTCTCACTTGATCCCAAACAAAAGATCCAGAGCCCGTCTCGTGCGCTCAAGGGGCCGGCCGCGCCAGTGAGTGAACTCGCGGCGCTCTACGGAATCACCCACGGCGCGTCGCCGGTCTTTAAATACTACGCTGAGCGCCTGCTCGGCCACGATCGGACACTCAATCTGGATGACGTTTCCCCGGGCGATAGCTGGGAAAACAACCTGCGACTCCATCAGGCAACGGGAGACGGGCGATATTTGGACAGGGCCCGCGCGGGCGCCGATGCGTATCTCGCAACCCGCATGGATCAGGGCGCGAAGGATTTCAGTGATGGCGGGCTTTTCTTTTGGACGGCATTTGCACCCAAGTGGATCGATCTCCTCGAGCTCTTTGAGGCGACGCAGGACCGCCGCTATCTGGAGGCCGCCCGTCTCGGTGCGCGCCGCTATGCCATGTTCACCTGGGTTGCTCCACAGATCCCTGACGAGGACGTGACAGTAAATCCCGGCGGTGATGCGCCCTACTATTGGTATCTGAAGAGCAAGGGCCACAAGCCAATGAAGGCACCGGAGGAACGGGTGCCCGCGTGGCGTCTCTCGGAAATCGGCCTGACCCCCGAGTCTTCCGGAACGATGTCGGGTCACCGGGCGATCTTCATGGCCAATCACGCGCCGTGGATGCTTCGGATTGCGTCGCTGACCGGCGATCGCCTGCTGCATGATGTTGCGCGCTCCGCGGTGATCGGCCGTTATCGCAACTTTCCGGGCTATCACATCAACACGGCTCGAACCACGGTCTACGAGAAGAAGGAATATCCGTTGCGCAAACACGATGAACTCAGTGTCAATTCGTTTCACTATAATCACATCTGGCCGCACATGAGCATCCTGCTCGACTACCTCGTGACGGACGCCTTTGCCCGCTCCCGCGGCGAGATCGACTTTCCTTCCCGTTTTATCGAAGGCTATGCGTATCTTCAGAGCAAGTTCTACGGCGATCGCCCAGGGCGGTTTCACGGACACAACGATGCCGTTCTCTGGATGCCACAGCGACTGTTGACGACGACGGACACGGTTGAACTGAATTACCTCGCCGCCCGGGGCGAGGGACGCGTGTACCTCGCGTTTGCCAATCAGTCTCGCTCAGCGGTCACTTCCGTGGTCACGTTCAACCGGGAAGCGTTTCCCGAGGCCTTTGGGCGGACGTTGCGGGTGCGCGTGATTGCGGATGGCAAACGCGCTGAGGACGTCGCGCTGCAGAATGGCCGTTTTCCCATCGAGGTCGGCGCTGAAGGTCAGACGGCTGTGATCATTGAGGGCGTGAGCGTGTCGCCGCACTTTCAGCAGAAGCTCCTCGCGGCGCGTTCCGATCAGGCGTGGACGAAGGACCATGCGGAGTTGGCCTTCGGGCAAACGCGGGCCATGATCCTGAACTTCGGGCCGGCGGCGAAAACGGCTTACGTGTATCTTCAGGCCGATGATGCGCAATTCAAGGAAGTCCGTCTTCTCACTCGAAAGGACGGGAAGCAGGCGGTTGTGACGGATCGGGCGTATCCTTTTGAGTTCACCGTCCCGCTGGCGGACGAGGCCCGCTCGTTTGAATTTCAGATCGAGGGCGTTTCACTCGATGGTTCGGTCTCCACGTCGGAGTCGATCCAGTTGTTGCGTTGAGGCGAGTTCCCCGTCTCTTCACCCATGCAGACTCCGGACCTTCTGGTCATCGTCGCATATGTCATCGGTCTCTTCGTGATCGGTGGGCTGTACGGCGGCAAGGTGCGCACTTCAAACGATCTGTT
>JBBQIU010000278.1:0-5210 GCA_038325245.1 Verrucomicrobiota bacterium | reverse complement strand
GAAGGAACGCTCATGATGGGGATGGGGCCGCTTGGGTGGGGGTACGGAACGGGCGTGTCTGGGGGCGTACGAGGTGGGACAGGATGCGGGCGGCATTGACGATGAAGCAGGCAAGACTTGCGGCCAGGATCAGGGCGGCGGTGCGGGACAGGGGCGGGCTTGCCAGGAAGATGGCGACCAGACCGGTTCCCAGTCCCGCGACCCAGAGGCCCAGCCCGCCGGCTTGGAGCGGGGTGGAATACATCTCATGCAGGGCCGGTGTTTTCGCGCGGCCGACCTCTTGGCTATAGGCGACGAACCAGACGAGGAACGGGAGGATCTTGTACAGCATGCCGAGGATGGCGAAGGCGACCACACCGAACAGGGCGAGGAATCCGTAGGCGTTCTCGAGACGGCCAACGGATTCGTCGAGGACGAGGCCAGGGCGGGCGAGCCAGAGACCGAGGAGGGCGACGGGAGCGAGGAGCGCCTGGGACGTCAGAAAGCCTCGGAGACCCCAGTCGATGGACTGGCGTTTCCGGGCGCGGACGATGGCGACCATCTCAACTCCGTAGAGGGCGAGGCCGGCGATGGTGACCAGGGCGGCGGCCGGCTTCAGGCGGCTCTGGAGGAGAACGGCGAGGAACGTGGCGGCCAGGCCGAGATTGAGAATCCAAAGGGAAGCCCACGCGCGGCGGGAGTTTTGGATATCGGACAGGAGAAACATCGGAACGAGCTTGTAGCCGACACCGATGGTGAGGAGCACGAACACACCGAGAACGCCCAAATGCGCGTGGGCGTGCATGACGCCCAAGGGTTCGAACTGGGCGAGGAAATCGGCGGTGGCTTTGAGGCCGGCGAGCGGGAGGGCGAGGAGGGCGGGGATATCCATGCGACCGACGAGTTCGTACGTGCTCTTGGCGGCGGCGACGGCAAGGCCGGCGAGGATTGCGGCGACGAGCCAGAACAGGGTGGAAGCAATGCCGAAGGAGACGACGGTCCATCCCCGCACACGGCGGAGGGTCTGGACGAGATTCCAGACGAAGAGTCCGACGCCGAGCGCGAGGCCCGTGCCGAAGTGCCCGACCTCCTTCATGTTCCAGGTCCAGAACATCCAGACCATGCCGGCGACGCTGATGTGGTGGAGGGGGAAGTGCCAGCGGGCGAGGCGCTCGCTATGGAGCCGGGTTTCGAGGGCGACGGGGACGAGCTGGTACATGGCGCCCGAAACGACGGAGAGACCAAACCCCAGGATGAACAAGTGCGTGATCGCGACGACGCGTTGGTTGTAGTGGTAGCTGGACAGCACATCCGGGTGCGCGACGAGAAGGGCGACGGTCCCGAGCAAACTGACAACCCCCAGCATCATGAAACGAAGGGGGATCGTGGCGTCGGGCGCCTGGCCGAGCGGCGAGCCTGCCAGTGAGGGGCGTGAAGGCGACCGGTTCATGTCGATCGCCGGATAACGGTGACGAAGCCTTCGGCGGGGATGTCGGTGGTCTCCGCGTTGAACCCGCGTTTCTCCAGGAACGGATACAGATGCATGGGACGTCGATCGGTGTGGGCGCGGAGTTCGGTGCCCATCGGCAGTGTGACCAACGCCTCGAGGATTTTGACCATGGGTTCCGGCGGTTCGAGACCCCGGGCGTCCAAGAGAATGAAAGGCGCACTCATCGCCCCGAATATGAAGTGCCCGGGCCCCGGGGCGCGTTGACCGGCGTCAAATCCGAGCGATCAGGTCCGCGACGATTCCTGGCTGGCGAGGAAGCGCTCGAAGGCGGCGAGGGTTTCCGCGCTCACATGATGTTCAAGGCCTTCGGCATCGGCGCGCGCCACCGGGGTGGGGACGCCGACGGCCACCAGCAGGGCGGTGACCACGCGATGGCGATGGCGGGAATGTTCGGCGAGGTTCCGGCCTTCAACGGTGAGGAAGATGGATCGGTAGGGCTGGGTGGTGACGAGTCCGTCGCGCTGGAGTCGTCGAACGGTCTGGAGCACGGTGACGTGCGAGACGCCGAGGCGTCGGGCCACATCGACGGCTCGGGCCTCGCCTCCGGCCTCGATGAGGTCGGCGATGGCCTCGACGTAGTCTTCGGCAATCTCGGCGCGATTTTGCTCCCGGGTGCGGCGATGAACCGAGGCTTGATCCTCGGTCCGCGTTCGGGCGGAAGACCGCCGGGGGCGCTTGGCGACAGTCGGCATTTCGGGGGGACGGCTGCGTGGGAGGGTGCCCGGTCCTGGGACGCACGGCGAACCGATTCGGCTCTACTTGCGTTTTCCGTGGAAGAGATCCTCGCCCTTGAGGCCGGTGAGGCGCTCGAGTCCCGTGAGGAGTTTCCACATGCCGAAGAACATGACGACCATGCACGGGATGGAAATGACGGGGTAACTGAGGGCGGTCATGCGTCCGAGTTGCTCGCCGAATTCGGGGGTGCCAGCGGGGCTCTTCAGGATCCAGAGCGCGAGGAAGAAATTCAGGCAGGCACTGAGGACGAACGAGCCGGCGATGATCCATCCGACCTTGGCGAGGAGATTCTCGAACCCGGGGCGGGCGTTGGCGGCGTCGAGGGCCGCGTTGACGCGAGGCATGTCCAGAACCTGGTCATTGCAGAGGAGCGTCTTCACGAGGGGTTGACCCACGCGCTGGGAGATGGGCAGAGCGGCGCCGAGGACCAGCGGGACGGCGGCCTCCTTCACGGCGAACCAGAATCCGGAGAGTTTGAAAAGTCCGAGGCCACCGGTCAGGGCGGTGCTCACGACGCCGATGATGGAGAAGATGTTCCACTTTCTACGGCTGACGAGGTCGTAGATGCCGTAGCCCAGGGGCAGGCTGATGGCCAGCATCAGGGCCCACATAGGCCCGAGGCGGTGCTCCTTGCTGAGCGTGGTCAGTACGACGGCGGGGAACACCGCGTTGCAGAGCAGATTGATCCAGATGTTCTCGCGCTTCGAGGCGGGGGGAGGGACGGCGGTGGCCGGCGGAACTGGGGCTGGGGCAGGCGAAGGGATGGGGTTGGTGGCGGCATTCTCCATGGCGAACGAGTAAGGGAGGGTTCCCCAAGGGCTCCCTGGGGTGCAAGCTGGGAGCGGCAGGCCTGCGGGCGCCCCAGGAGACGCGCCCTTCGAAAATCCGAGGTCCAGAATCTGAGGGTGTTTACCGAGCCTCTATCGATTCCTTCTCTGCGCTCTCTGCGTTCCCTGTGGCCGAAATTCAAACGGGCAAGCCACAAGGGCACTTGCCCTCGACCATGAGGCACAGATCCCGGGGTGCCTGAAGGCTTCGAGAATGGAACTTGGACTGATCATCCACTTCGGCTCGTTCCGATTCGAGATCCGCAACTTTGCCTCCCGGCCCAAGTGAACTTGACGGTCATGGGCGGCGGAAGGGGACGGATTTGCCACAGAGAACACAGGGAACGCAGAGAATCGGGAGGAGAGGATCGCCTTCCCAGAGTTCCCATCCCCCGAAGGGCGAAAAACGGGCGAGGCGTACTCCTGGGAATCCATCATCCTCTTCCTCCGCAATCCGCTATCCCTGTTGAAGGACGCGTCCTTCGGGCGCCCTTCAGGCGAGGCGGACCTGGAGCTGGCGGGCCACGTCGAGGAAGGCCTGGGCGGGGGCCGATGCGGGCTCATTGGCGACGATCGGAATACCGGCGTCGCCGCCCGCGCGGATTTCCGTGAAGAGGGGGATCTCGCCGAGGAAGGGGATTCCGGAGCGCCGGGCCTCGCCGGAACCGCCTCCGTGTCCGAAGATCTCCACGCGTGTTCCGTCGGGAGCCGTGAAGTAGCTCATGTTCTCGACGATTCCGAGGATGGGGACGTTGAGCTTCTGGAACATGGCGATGCCCTTGCGGACCACGCCGAGGGAAGCTTCCTGGGGGGTGGTGACGACCACGCCACCGTCGAGGGGCACCGTCTGGCAGAGGGTCAATTGGGCGTCGCCGGTGCCGGGGGGGAGGTCGACGAGCAGGACGTCGAGGTCGCTCCAATCGGTCTGCATGAGGAACTGTTGAATCGTTTTCACGATCATCGGTCCGCGCCAGATGACGGGTTGGTCGTCGTCGATGAGGAAACCGATGCTCATCAGGCGGATGCCGTGGCGTTCCGGGGGGATGAGTTTCTGGTCTTCGGTGACCTGGGGTCGATCCTTGCAGCCCATCATCAGGGGGATGGACGGGCCGTAGATGTCGCAGTCGAGCAAGCCTGTGCGGAGGCCAAGATGCTGAAAGGCGCAGGCCAGGTTGACAGAGACGGTGGATTTGCCAACGCCGCCCTTTCCGCTGGCCACGGCCACGATGCGGCGGACGCCGGAGACGCGGTTCTGATTTCCCCACGGATTGGCGCCCGCTTGGACGGGGGGGTGACCGACGGGCCCGGACCCTGCGGCCGGGGGGGATCCGGCGGGAAGTCGGACTTCGACCGACACGTTCTGGACAGCGGGCAGCGTGCGGAGCACGGCCTCCGACTCAGTTTGGATTTGACGCGCGATGGCGGCATTGCCCGAGGTCAACTGCATGACGACCTGGACCGTGCCTTGTTCGGCCTTGGATTCCTTGACGAGTCCGAATGAGACGATATCGCGACTGAAGCCCGGGTACTTGACGGACTTGAGAGCCGCAAGGATCTGGTCGTGGGAAAGCATGCGGGGGGAATATTGCCGGGATCGAAGGTGCGGGGGAAGGGGCCAAGGGGTCAACGCGTGACAGGGTGCGAGACTGAGCTCTGCCTGTGAAGGGCGTGGGGCCTCCTGGTCTCAATCGGTTTGTGAGCTCAGTGAGCCCGTTTGCCGGACACGGCGGCGGCGTGTTCAGAGAACGACTTTCCCCGGCCGGTCGGGCTGATGACGGAGTCGATGATGCCGCGCTCGAATTCCTCCCACATGGGGGACATGCCCCGGAGCTTCTCGACGATTCGTACGAAGGTTTCGACGACGTAATCGACGTCTTCAGGGGTGTTGTCCTTGCCGAGGGTGAGGATGAGATTGCCCTGGGCGAGGGCGTGATCGAGGCCGATGGCGGAGAGGACGTGGGAGATCTTCAGGGATTTGCTGACGCAACTGGACCCGCTGGCGACGGCGATGCCGCTGAGGTCGAGCAGCAGGAGCTGTCCTTCGCCCTCAATGAACTCCGTGCTGATGTTGATGTTGTTTGCGATTCGCTTCGGGCCGGGCTCGGGACCGTTGAGCTTGATGTAAGGAATGCGGGCCTTGAGGCCGTCCCAAAGGCGGT
>JBBQIU010000277.1:0-5212 GCA_038325245.1 Verrucomicrobiota bacterium | reverse complement strand
GCTCGCCCGTCGGCAGCGACTTTCCATGCCGCGCCAGCACATGGATGCCCGTCCGCGCGAAGTTCAGCGGATTGTTGATCTCATGGATGATTCCCGCCACCAGGCGCCCCAGGGCGCCCATCTTCTCCGACTGCACCAGTTGCATCTCCGTCTCCTTCAACTCCTCCAGCGTTGATTGAAGCTTCCGGTTCTGCTGCGCCAGCTCCCGTTCCAACCGCCGGGCGTCCACGAGGTTCTTGATCCGCAGTTTCAGCTCCTCGGTCCGGAACGGCTTCACGAGGAAATCGCTCGCGCCCGCCGCCAGGGCCATCAGCTTCGTCTCATCGTCCGCACGCGCCGTGAGCATCAGAAAGGAGATCAGCCGTGTCGTGTGGTAGCTCCTCAGCTCGCGGCATACCTCCATCCCGTCCTTCTCGGGTAGCATCATGTCGCAAACCACCGCGTCCGGCAGGAAGTGCTTCGCCAATTCCACGCCCTGCTGGCCGTCCACCGCCTCGTGGACCTGATAGTCGTCCTGAAGCTGGTCCCTCAGAAAGCGACGGATGCCGGGCTCGTCGTCCACCACCAAAACCTGGGGCCGGTTCCTGCCGCCCGCCGACGGCGCCCAGGGACGCAGGTTCTGCCGAAGCGGCGTGATGCTCGCGTGCATCTCCGCCCTTCGATAAAGCTCATCGAGATGTTTCTGGGTCTCCATTCGAGCCGCCTCCGCCTCCTTCTCGCCGGGGCTAATCGAATTCGACGCCTCCCCCGGGGGTCCCTTCCCCGTTCCGTTCCCTGCGCCGCTCCCGTTCGCATTCGCATTCGCATTCGCATTCGCGCTCGCAGCCTCGAGCGAGACCGCCCCCCTTGAGGGCGCCACCGTGCAGATCAGGGGCAGCCGCACCACCACCGTCGTTCCCTGTCCCAGGATGCTACGCGCCGAAACCGATCCGCCATGCGCCTCCACCAATTCCTTCACCAGGGCCAGTCCGATCCCGGCGCCCTGATGTTTCCGCACCGACGATGAATCCGCCTGCCAGAAACGCTGGAAGAGAAACTTCTGGTTTTCCGCCGATATTCCTACCCCCGTATCCCGCACCTCCACCACCGCATCCTCCCCGTCCTTCCAGGCGTGCCAGCTCACCTCGCCTCCCGCCGGCGTGAACTTGATGCCGTTGTACAGCAGGTTCAGGAATACCTTGTCGATCTTCGCCTCGTCCCATACGACCGTCCCAAGGTCCGGATGAATGTTCCACACCAGCTTCAACCCGCGATCCTCCGCAAAGCTCCGGATCGAACTCACCAGCTTGCCAGCATAGGTGGAGATGCAGATCGGCGCGGGCTTCAACACCAGCGCCTTCGCCTGCAGTCGCACCAGATCGAGCAGGTCGTTAATCAGCTTCAATAACCGCATCCCGTTGTCGTGCATCGTCGTCACGAAATCCTTCAGCCGCTCGTCTTCCATGACCCGCGGATGCTTCTGAAGATGCTCCACCGGACCCAGCAACAACGTCAGCGGCGTCCGCAGTTCGTGACTCACGTTGGCAAAGAAATTGTCCTTCAACTGATCGAGTTCCCGCAGCCGCCGGAGCACCTCCTCCAGCCGCTCCTTCGCCGTCTCGGCCTCGAGACGGCTCTCCTCCAGCTTGTGGCTCTTCACGAAATCACTGTACCGAACCTTCGTCGAAAGATGGTTGCCGATCACGATGATGATCGAGGTCAACAGCAGAAACCAGAGCTGCATCACCAGGTTTGGCAGTATCACCCACATCGCCGCGCCCCCCGCCAGAATCGGCGCCGGTGGCACCCTCCCCTTCCACGACCAGATCAAATCGTGCGCCACGAGCGTCGCCAGCAGGTACAGGATCAATACCATCCCCGCCGCCAGCGTCGTCTGCCGGCGCGTCCACTGCATCACCACCCCCACCCCTAGCAACACCAGGATCAACCCCACATAGTAGCCAGACCGACCCCCTTCCGTCACCGCGATGATTCCTGCCATGCAGAACGCCGGCGCGAACGCCAGGGCAACGCCCAGCATCCGGAAATAACGGACCGCAAACGGCTGGTACGACAGCAGGAATATCGGCACCACACCCGCCGAACAGAGGACCCGGAATCCGAAAAGCGCCCCCAGCGAAACCGACGAATTCACCTTCGGATCGAAGACCAGGAGATCGATCAAGGACCCCGGAGGCGTCAGCGCCGCGGCCAGAATGCAACCCAGCCGCAGCCGGTGCAGACCGGTCTCCTGTTCGCGCCTCGCGAACTCCGTCTCAACACTGGGTGACAGCTCGCGCATCACAATGGGGCCGCCGGCTTCCTCATCTCCAGGTAAACGTTTACATGCAGCGGATCCGCCAACACGTCGCACGCCCCGATCGCATCCTCCGGTATCAGAGCCCGCATCTGCGCCCCGTCCCGGAAAATCAAATGCCATTCCAGCAGGTATTCCATCGAGTGCCGGAACGGCCGGGAGGCGTTGACATTCGTCACCAGCACCAGGCCCTCCGGCTCGGCCATGTCATGGAACAAATGCGTCAGCCGGCGACACACCCGGTCCGAGACGTAGTCAAACAGGCCCGCGCAGTACACGAAATCATACTTCGTCCCAACGCCATCGCCGCCTCCGCGCAACGTATCCTTCAGCATCTGGTGCACCGAGCGCTCCACGAACTCGATCCCCGTCGTCCGATGATTCCGCTGCCGCAACTCCTCAAGCACCTTCCTCGTGTAATCCAGCGTCTGGGTGTTGAAATCCGCCAACACAATATCCACGTGATTCGACAGCTCCTCTTGCTCCAGGAACAGCTGGACCTCCCGGGCCGGTCCACACCCCAGATTGAATATTCGCGCGCGCCGCCCTTGCGCCGCGATACGCTTCGTTTCCTCCACCAGCCGTCCCTTCAGATGACCAATCCGGTTCCGGTGGGCCTGCGCCGGAGGGTTCTGCAGAAAAAGCGAATTGACCAGCTTTGCAAACAACGTCCCCCCCTTGTGCGGCTCCCCGAGGATCATGTTCACCATCTCGTAGTCGCCCGCGTATCCCAGCGGCTTCGTGTACGTCCGGTAAACGAACGGCGAACACATCACCAACGGGTGCATCTTTCGACGCGCATAGGCACGATGCGCGGGCCGCAGGTCTTCCGCCACCCGGTCCGCCACGTCGTCAAACCGACCAAACCACTCGTTCGCCTCATCCACGATCCTCGGCTCCAGCGCCATCAACACCTTGTGCTCCATCTCCTCCGTCGAACCCCGCCCCTCCGAGTGCACTCCCAACTCCACCTGGTCCAGCCAACGGCGAAGTTCGGTCAGCAACGTCTCGAAATCGGCCACCGCCACCTTGAACTCAGGACTGAACGACTGAAGCCGCCGCCAGTTCTGTAGAAATCCCTCGAACTCCTCCCTCAACCGCTCCGGATGCGAGATGGGTGAAAACAGGTCGACGTCGAGCCAGCCCTCCTCCAACCCCACCTCACACAACTGCATGATCCCGGTGTTGATGAGGCGCGCCACCACCGCTCGCCCGCGGTAAACCTTCCGATCCCCCACCGTGATCTCAAAGTCGCTCAGAACCTCCGACAACTGCAGGATGCTGTACGGATTGTAGATCTCCATCAGCACGGTCCAGCGCTCCATCCGCACGGGCACCGCCCGCACCGAATCTCCGGAGCTGTTGCGGCATGTCACCAGGATGTCACGCCCAACAAAAAGGGGATTCTCGATCTTTTCGGCACCCATGGCTTGACCCTCGCGGCAACTCCTCTCCAAACGATGATCCTATCGGAATAATCGGATGATCACCTTAGAGGCCGTCGCTTCGTGACTGTACTCAGAGGGAAAACCACTTCCATGTCTAGTAAATCGTGAGATTCCGACGGTTTTTCGCCGGTTCCATCAGTCACTACCAGCCTGCGAATGCCACCCTCAGCTTCGCTATCTCCTAGCGCGAATTTCCTTACTGAATTTCAATCACTGCAGCCCCCGCGCACCCCCGACCCCTTCCATCGTCCCCTCCCGGAAATATCCCGACACTGGGCACTTGCGTCCGGATCTTGCTTCGGCCATAGACTCCCGAGTGCGCTATGATGGCCTCAATCGTTCACCCAACAAGGCCATCGCGGGCTCCAGAAGATTCCCCAAACCCACGGTGCCATCGGACCTCCCCCATCCTTCTACACTGGCAGGGTTGCCCTTCGTTCGCGCGGCCCTTCGCGCGGCCCTTCGATCTGTCGATCAAACGCCCGGACATTGCGGAACCGCTTACTGAACTTCAGCTTAACAGTGCTGACTCAGTAATAAGTTGCAGCTACTTCGGAGTAAGTTCCAGTGACAATGCTGTGAATTATACCGAAGCCGCGGATGTTTCCGCCTGCGCCTCACTCACCGCTGCCCCTTGCCCACCGCTGGATGCGACACCGCTGGATGCGACACCGCTGGATGCGACGGCGCTGGATGCGACGGCGACACCCAACCCTCGGCGCGTCCGCTCCGTCGGAGACTACCGATACTCCCTCCCCCGAAACTCGACCCGCTTCCGAGGATTCTGAAACCATGGCCAGCCCGTCTCTCGCCCAATCCATCCCCCCCGACGAAACCCCGGGCGCCCCCGCGAGTCCGGGATCGGATCTCGCCGTCGCCGCCACCTCCTCCTCATGGACCATCGAGGAGCAGTTCCGCGCGCTTTACGAGTCCGCCTCCACACTCGTGGCGGTCTTCGAGGCCACCGGGAACATCGTCTTTGCCAACGCCGCGTTCCGCCGGACCGTCGCCTCGGCCGACACCCCCCTCCGCGACACCAACCTCCTCGACTACGTCCATGCCTACGATCACGCCGCCTGCCAATCGTGGCTCCACCGATGCCGGTCCGCGTCATCGACCCAACCGCTCCGAATCATGCTCATCGGCTCGGGCGGACGGCAGGTGCCCGTCGAGGCCTCCGCCACCCAGCGTACCGAATCCGGCAGACCTCCTCTCCTTCATGCCCTCTTCTTTGACCTTTCCGAGCAGGAACGCGCCGCCGACGCCCAGCGTCAGACCGCCGAACTGCTCGAACTCGTCAGCCAGCATGCGCCGTGCGGCGTCTTCATTACGGACGCCGCCGGCCGACTCCGGTACTCCAATCAACGCTGGCGCGCTCAGGCCGACCTCCTTCACGTGAATGACCCGCGAGGCGTCTGGTGGCAGATGGTCCACCCGGCGGATCGCGACCGGATTCTCGCACAATGGC
>JBBQIU010000276.1:0-5245 GCA_038325245.1 Verrucomicrobiota bacterium | reverse complement strand
GACATCGAACCGATTGACGGCCTGCCGCGGCTGGATTCGATGGCGGATGGGACGTCGAACGAGGCATCCCTCCTGCGCCAGTTGGCCGTGTTCAAGCTCAACGGAGGGTTGGGTACCGGGATGGGCCTGGACCGGACCAAGTCGCTGATCCGCGTCCGGGGGCAGGACACCTTTCTGGACTTCATCGCACGTCAGATCCTGCACCTTCGGGGGCGGACGGGTGGGCCAACGCCGCGCTTCGTGCTGATGAACAGTTTTACGACCCGTGATGAGACCCTTGATTTCCTCGGGAAGTATCCGGCCCTGCTGGCGGCGGGGCCGGTGGATTTCCTCCAGAGCAAGGTGCCGAAACTGTGGGCGGACACGGTGGAGGCGGCGGAGTGGCCGGCGGATCCGGACCTGGAATGGTGTCCCCCGGGACACGGGGACTTTTACCCATCACTTTTGAATTCAGGACTCTTGGATGGGCTCCTGGAGCAGGGAGTGCGCTACGCGTTCATTTCGAATTCGGACAACCTGGGGGCGACCGTGGATCTGCGGTTGTTGGATTACTTTGCGGGGAGTGGTTTGTCGTTCGTGATGGAGGTCGCGGAGCGCACGGCGGCGGATCGGAAGGGCGGACACCTGGCGCGACGGGCCTCCACGGGAAGACTTCTGTTGCGCGAGTCGGCGCAGTCCCGGAAGCAGGACGAGGCCGCGTTTCAGGACATCGCGAGGCACCCGTTCTTCAACACGAACAATCTTTGGATCCGCCTGGACCATCTGGCGGACATCCTCCGTGAGCAGGGCGGGACGATCCGGCTCCCCCTGATCGCCAACGGGAAGACGATCGACCCGAAGGACCCTTCGTCAAGGAAGGTGCTGCAACTGGAGTCGGCCATGGGAGCGGCCATTGAAAGCTTCGAACGGACCGGAGCTGTGGTCGTGCCGCGTGCACGGTTCTCCCCGGTGAAATCGACGAGTGACCTGGTGGCGCTGCGGTCGGACGCGTACGAAACGACGTCGGATCATCAACTGGTCCTGGCGCCGGTCCGGCGTGGGATTCCGCCGGTCGTGATGCTGGACGACAAGCATTACAGGATAATGGCCGGATTCGAATCCCTGTTCCCGGAGGCGGCACCGTCGTTGGTGGGATGCGATGCGATGAAGGTGGAGGGTCCGGTGAGGTTTGGAGAAGGCGTGGTGTGCGAGGGGGAGGTGATTTTTCGAAATGACGGGAATGAACCGCGCACCGTCCGGCCAGGGACGTATCGGAATGCGGACGTGAATGTGACGGGGTGAAAAGCGGCGGAGGCGGATGGAACGGGGTGAACGGTGGCGTTTTTCTCGCAGACCTCCCTCGAAGGGCACGAAGGCGGGAACCGTCGCCGTGGGAGATGAAACAAGTTCTTGAAATAGTAAGCGAAGCGTTTAATTTTTCAAGGAAGTCAGTGAGATCATGATCCTACGAGCGCAGTATCTGGAGACAATCCGCGAACGGCTCAGGAGCTTTCCGGTTGTTTTGGTGCTGGGGCCTCGGCAGGTGGGAAAGACGACGCTGGCTCGGACGATTGCTCACGAACAGGTGAGCCATTTCTTCGACTTGGAGGACGTCGACGCGCTGGCACGGTTGGCCGTGAACGGTGCCTTCTCGCGCGTCCTCTTCACCTGCTCTGCGGTCATAAAGGGACGCTCGTGAAGGGGTTGGGAAATGTCCAGCCGGGTGGGGACCGGGTGACTCACCGGTGGCCCGACAGAGCTTCGGAATACGCCGGCAGTGTGGCGAGGAGGATCTCGCGGATTGCGGTGCGTTCGGTGATGGGCAGATGGGCGAAGCGTTCGTCGGGCTTTGGGGCGGTGAGAATGGTGTCGAGGCGCTTCAGGACATTCATCCTGAGATCGGCGGGAAGGGACTCGAACGCCTCGGAATAGATCATGTAACTGCACCGGTGGGCGAAGAGGCGGGTCCGCAAGTCGAAGTCCTTCAGGCTGCGCCCGACTTTATCCGGCCGGCTATTGGAGGCGAAGGCCTTCTCAAAAGCCCCGGCGCCCTGAATGCCGCATTCGGGCAGGGTGATTTCATCGCAGAACAGGAGCGTTTCGATGATGCGCTGGGTTTCGTGGGTCAGGACGCGGAGGGCGGTGCCGACGGGATGGTCGGTGATGGGTTCACCCATTTCCCGCTGCAACTGGCGCTGGTAATGGGACCACCGGCGGACGCGGAGGGCGCCCTCGGAGAGGCGGTTGTGCATCAGCACCTGATGCTCAAGGACCATGAGGGCGACGATGTCGCTGTCCGGTCGGAGGTAGGGGGTGGTGGAGAAGTATTTCTCGAGCGAGGACACGTTGGCGCCCGCCTCGCGGTCGAGGATGGCGTCGTGACGGCCGGCGCGGGCGGTGACGTTGCCCAGGTGGCGTGCGTCGCCGTGTTTCCCGGTGACGTACCAGCCACCCCACCGCTGCTCGAGGGGGGTCTCATGCGTCACGAGGGTTGAGCCGGCCGATGTGATGGGATCACCGCGATCGTCGGGGAAAACGGAGCGGATCATGAGCCCGGGCCAGTTTCGGGTCATGGAGCCGCCGTGGCAGGACAGGCAGTCGTTGTCGCGATCGAAATGAAGGGGACGTTCCGGCTGTTGAGCGTTCAGTTTGTAGAAGACCAGGCCGAGTTTGGGGTCGGTGACGGTGACCTCCATGAGGCCGCCGGGTACCCAGCCGATGTAGAGGTCGTCGGAGAAATAGAGGGCGCGCGGTTGGCGAGGGGTGATGAGGTCGCGCTGGAGGCTGGTCTTGGAGAAGACGAGGACCTGGGACTCGATGGGCACGCCGGTTTTCTCGAGCAGCCAGCGGAGGAAGGAGGATTCGGTGACGTTGGGTCGGGAGGCGTTGAGCCGGGGGGTGAGGCGGGTGATGAGATTGGAAGGCGTGCTTGCGCTGTATTCGATTGGGGGAAGCTCGTAGTCAGGACTTCCCTGGGCGCGGGCCTGCGGGGCCAACGGGAGAGGGAGGCGCAAGGCGACCGCGACCACGAACGTGACCACGACCAAGGCGGTGCGGGTGGTGGCGCGGGATGAGAGGAGCGGCAACGCAGGATGGGGGCCGACGGGCTGAGGTTCTGTCATTGGAATGGGCATCCGCACGTGCGATGGGACCACAGGATTGGGAACGAGAGCCTTGACGCAAATCAGAACTTTTTACGACGGAATCGGGTGAGCGGAACGGTGCTGACGGGGTACAGGCCGGGGCAGCAGCCGAAGTGCTCATGGAATGCCTGGCTGAAATGGCTGAGGCTCGAATAGCCGACTTCCATGGCGGCCTCGGTGACGTTGAACCGGCCCGAGCGAAGCAGTTCGGCGGCGCGTTCGAGTCGGATCTGTCGCAGGAACTGCTGGATGGTCATACCCATTTCCGTGGAGAACGTGCGGCTGAGGTAGAACGGGCTGCATCCGACGAGGCGGCCGAGTTCGTCGAGGGTAGGGGGTTCGGCGAGCCGGTCACGGAGAAGTCCGACCACCTTTTCGACGCGACCGTGGGCGATGCGTTTGGCGCGGGCGCAAAAGAGTTCGCGGTCGTCGGGGGGTTGGAAGAGCAGTTCGACGACGAGTTCGATGGCCTTGGATCGATACCAGAGGACCTGGGCTTCGAGCAGGACGGGGGGGTTGCGGAGGCTGGCGAGCAGCTCGTGCTGGCGGACGGTGAGGGGCAAGGCGTTGCCGACGGCCGAACCGGCACGGTCCTTTTCGACAAGGTCCAGGACGATGGGGTGGAGCCAAGTGTGGTAGCCGGCGAGGTTTTCCCGGAGAAAGGGCCGGGAGAGTTCGACGGTGATGAAGGAATGCCGCTGGTGGGCGCGACGCCGGGCCTCGAGGGGTTCGATGCCGCGGGCATAGAACCCCGCCATGCGCGGGCGGAGTTCGATCCGCTCGCCGTGGGCCGCAACGTGTCCTTCCCCGGCAAAGTTGAGGCAGATCTCGACACTGCCTTCGTGGAAAGTGCGACCCCAGTCCACCTCATGATCGGGCTCGAGGTCATGCCATTCAAAGCTGAAGCCATGCCGGCGGAAACTGCCGCCGAGTTGCCTCCACTCGGCGCCAACGGCGGCCCAGAGACGTTCCTCGCGCAAGGGTGCGGGAACGGCGGTGGCAGGGCTGCTGGATCCGGGCATCGGAGGGGGCGTCGTCTGGCAAATGCTCCGGTGCGGGATCGGGCCCGGGAGACGGGTGGGGATCGGTCTAATGAGACGGCTGGCGGATGGTAATGTCGCCGTCGAGTACCTTGACGCAACAGGTGAGCCGGAACTTCTCGGGGTCACGGTTCCATTGGTCGAGGACGTCTAGTTCTTCGGGGGTCGCGGGCTCGAGGTTTTCCATGCCGGAGACGACTTCGACGACGCAGGTGCCGCAGGAGCAATTGAAGCAGCCGGCCTCCATTTCAACGCCTGCGGCTTCCCCGGCCTCGAGAAGAAGTTCTCCGGTGGGGACTTCGGCGGTGACATCGGCGGGGAGGACGGTGACTTTGGCCATGGTGAACGCGGTGTGGGGGGAGCCGGGGAACCGGGCGAGGGAAGCTATGCTGCGATTTCCGGGGGGGTCAAGGTGGCAGGACGCGTCCTTCATTACGGATAACCGATTGCGGAGGAAGGGGATGATGGATTCCCAGGAGTACGCCTCGCCCGTTTTTTTCGCCCTTCGGGGGGATGGGTGGACCTGGGAAGGCGATCCCGTCCTTCCAAATCTCTGCGTTCCCTGCGTTCTTTGTGGCAAAGAGAAGCTCCATGGTGTTGAGCCGAAAAGACGGAGGAAGAATCGGGTCCCGAAAGATCCATCCGACGACCCGGAAGAACACGAAGAGCATTCCCAAGGGCCTCATCTCCGCTCGAGGAGGTCGCGAATGCCCCCACGTCCTGGTTTTCGCCAAACACCTTCAGGTTCTGGACCTCTGATTCTCGAAGGGCGCGTCCTGTCAAGGTGGGCGCGGATCGGGATTCTGCTTGCGCGGCGGGGGTGCGGATCAAAATCGTAGTTCTCATGACGCCGCCCGACCAATTGCAGGAGTTGTTCCGGATGCAGAAATCCCTCAACGAGCGCATCGGAGTGCTGACCGACGGGATGTCGGATGCCGACAAGGTACTTTGGATACTAAACTACAGCCGCGCGATGTCCCAGGAGTTGGCGGAATTGACAGACAGCGTGCCTTGGAAGTGGTGGGCGAAGTATCAGAAATTTGACCCACAAAACGCTCGGGTGGAGGTGGTGGATCTATTTCA
>JBBQIU010000275.1:0-5255 GCA_038325245.1 Verrucomicrobiota bacterium | reverse complement strand
AAGGTCATGAACTCCGGTGGCCTAGATGGAATAACCCAGGCACTGCATCAGGGCCTCGATGTCCCGCGAGTGCAACCATGCGGCGACGAGGGTGCGTCGCAGCGTTGCCTCGGCTTCGGCGGATGTGGGGTATGCCTCAGCGAGTCCATGGCCCGCCATCGTGCGGGCCGTGTCCATGGCCGATTGGAAATGTTCCAAAACCGCCTTGGGAAGGATGGCGGCGCAGAGATCAAGGAAAGTGGATTCGGGAAGGCTCCCCTGACGGTGGGAATGGAGGAGCTCTTGAAAGGGGGCGGGCGATGCATTCCCGGGAACCTCGGCTTTGGCAGGGTGCGAGACGAGGCGGGGAAGGACATAGGCGCGGATGTTGCGGCCGAGGCCTTCATAGAGGCCGTTCCACGGCTGTCCGAGGCCGAGCCCTGGATAGCGGTGCACCAAATGCGGGCGCGGCGGAGCGTTCAAGAGCGACTCATCGAAATGCTCGAACGTGGAGATACGAAGCGGTTCGGTGGCGGTCGCGGGATCGCAGGTGAAGCCCGGAATCGCGATGGCGATCCCGAGGACTTCGGAACCCGGGGCAGTGGAAACGGCACGTTGGATGGCGGCGCGGTTGCCGGCGCGATCATCGACGATGGCGATGGGTTGCCCGAAATCGCGCAGGACCTGTTGCTGGTGCCACGCTTTGATCCGGGCGTCTGAGACGGCGGACCATGGGTCGGGCACGAGTGTTTCGTGCCAGGGGTTGCCGATCACGAGGGACGGGTTGGGAATTCCCGCCCTTCGAAGGGCGACGAGACTGGGAGCTTTGTGTTCGGGCAACCACCTGCCGGACAGGAACACGACCCGCCCGCCGAGACGTTCCACGCGATACACGAAGGCGCCGAGGCCGGGGGTGGGGGAATCTTCGGCGAGGCCGTCCAGGGACCAGTAGAGCTGGTGGAATCGTGCGAACGGGGTACCTGGGCGCCGGGAGGCGCGTTGATCGCAAATCCACTCCAGCGAGGGATATATTCCTTCGAGGCCGAGTTCGTGGATGAATTGAAGCCAAGCCTCGTCGGAGTATCCGGGCAAAGAGCTCAGGAGTTTTGGATCGCGGAACCCGAGGATCTGGAACTCTTCGGCAACCGCGCGCAGGGCGGCCCGAGTGCGATGAATGGGACGAAGAGCTCAAAGATCGAGGTCCACTTCGATCACGGGCCGTTGGCCTCGACTGGCGCTGGTTTGAAGTGTGTTGAACAGGACTGCCAGGGTCCGGCGTTGGATCGATGGCGTGAGCCATGGATGGAGGATCGGCGATTCGTGCGGGCTCATGGCAGGCTGAGGGAGGCCTAAAGCAGAAACCAGGACTGGATGCCGGGAAGATCATCGTCGGCGATCAACTGGCGGAGTTCGGCGATTCGGGCGGGTGCTATCAGCGGGGCGATACCTGATCGGTTGCCGCCGGCTCTCAATTCCTGTTCGCGCTCGACCGCGGCGACGAAGAACAGTGCCTTCAGTTTGGCGGGATGGAGTAGGCCTTCCTGGGTGCCATCGCCCGACCCGAATGTCGAGAGGTCCGTTCCCAAGGTCCGCGCATACGGCCTCCAGGAGGTCGGCACGGCATCGTCGGGCAGTTTGCTTCGGATGGCGGCGAACTCCGTCTCGACAGCATGAATCTGTTCCTTGAATCTGTTCCTGGATCGCCTTATGAGTGGCGATTCGCGCTCCGTCTGTCGCGGCCTGCCAGTAGGCCTTCAACGACTCGTAGAGCCGGGAACGCAGATCCTGAACCGTCTTTCGCAGGAACTCGAGGGCATCACTCTGATTGAGGTCGTGAAAAAACCAGTCGAGGCGGGCCAGTGCTTCAGCGGCCTTCCCTGGGGGTTGAGGGGCGGCGAAATCACGATTCTCCAGGACCTTCCTGACCTCCTCGGCGTTGATGCGGCCGATGGCCAGGGTGTTGGGATCGCGGAAATGAAGCTTGGTGCCAATCCCCACGCCTCCCACCCCAGCGGCGGTGACGGACCGCATATTGTCGGCGTCCATCCCGGCAGAAATGTAGGTTTCCAGTCCGTTGCCGTGCGCCTCGTGGACAAGCTCCAGCAGCCTGAGTTCCTTGAGCTGATTGGGAATCAGCGGGAGGCTGGGTCCATCGGCAGCGCCGTCCCAGGTGACCTTGTCAAAGTGCCCTTTTCGGGTGAGCACAATGGAGCACTTCGCGATGGCGAAGTTCTCGGTTAAGGAGACCGGATTCTGGCTCGCGATTCGGTCATCGGTCAGGGGGGTGTTCAGGTTGAAGGCTGCGGAGAGGCGCTGGGTGTAGCGGTCCCGAATGGTGTTGCCGGATACTGCTCGCATGAACTGGACCGCCTCGGAAGCTGTCATGCCGTCCATGGCGATTTTGCAGTCGGCAATGCCGAGGCCGAACATGGCGGAGCAGGCGGCGGCGATTGTGTGGGCACTCTTCAAGATGTCGTTCTCGAAGCGTTTGCTTTCGAACGTGGGGCGACCGATGTAGACGGTGCAGGGGGACGTGTCCCCGACCACGAGTCGGATGCGCGCGACATGGCGGACGGAAGGGATGCGATAGGCTTCGGTGACGCTTTTCTCGGCAATCTTGCCCCGGTCGATGTATTCGATGTGGACGATGGTGCCGTGGAGCAGATCGCGATCCCGCACGGTGATCTCGAGATGGCCTGGACCCGGGTCGGCAAGGGAAAGGTACGTCTGAAACGGCCGGCGGTGGGATGTCTGGATGGGAGCGAAAGCTCGAGGCGGAAAGATGCCGCGTTCGACGAGTTGCGCAGCCCGCTCGAGGGCAAGGGCATCGAACGGGGGCTAGAATCGAAGGCTTTTGACGGGACGATCCCGGTGCGCTTTGCACATCTGGGAGACCGCGGCGAGAAACCTCTGGGCATCGGAAAGTCCGGCCCAGTCGGAATCGGACCTGGATTCGAGACCGGCACGTTCCAGTGTGGGGCCAAATGTGAGAACAAACGAGTTGTCGTTGGTCGAGAGGTCGAAGCAGGCCGAACCGCTCTCGGGACAAGGTGCGCTCACGTCTCCCGACTCCATGATGACCGCAAGATGGCAGACCTGCTCGAGCAGTTGGTTGGGAGAGGATTCTCTGGTCGTGCTGATCAGTTGGGAAAGAAGAGCGTCGATGCGACGCATCACCCCACTGAAATCCCCAACGGCGAGTTCCAACCGTTGGCGAATGCCATCCCTCCGGTTGTGGAGGGACTCGGCAAATTCCAGGCCATTCTGCCGACCGGGTTCACGCGCCGCGAGAGACCACGATGCGTGATCCAGTATAGAGAAGCAAAGTTCCCGAAAATCAGCGTAGGTGAATCGAGATGGAACACTCACGAGCGGCGATCCTAGCGATGGGTCCACTGAGAGCAATTTCTGAGTCAAGATAGGGATCCAGGGGCAGGACGCGCCCTTCGAGAATCAGAGGATCAGAACCTGAGGGTGTCTGGCGAAAACCCGGGCGTGGCGACATTCGCGACCTCCCCAAGCGGAGATGAGGCGCTTTACGACGCGCTTCGTATTCTTCTGGGTCGTCGGATTAATCTTTCGGTACCCGATCCTTCATCCGTCCTTTCGGCTCACCCCCATGGAGCTTCTCTTCCCAATGCCGCTGAAGTGTCCGTGCCGGTTCGGAGGAACCTGGCCTCTCTCGTTTCCTTCTCTGCGCTCTCTGCGTTCCCTGTGGCCTAAATCCAGGCGGGCAGGCCTCCAGGCCCACGTGAACGCGACGGACATGAGCGCCGGACGGAGAGGGATTTGCCACAAAGAACGCAGGGAACGCAGAGAGTGGGAAGGACAGGATCGCCTTCCCATGTCCACCCATCCCCCGAAGAACGAAAAAACGGGTGAGGCGTACTCCTGGGAATCCATCATCCCTTTCCTCAGCAATCGGTTATCCGTATTAAAGAACGCCTCCTGATCCAGGGGGCGTGGCGAGGGAAAGGTAGCCGAGCAGGCGTCGTTCCTTGATCAGATGGGCAATGCACTCAGGCACCTGGGTTTCCCAGGTTGCGTCGCCCGACCGGAGCTTTGCGAGGACATCGCGGCTATAAATCCCAAGGTAATCGGGGTTGAAGCCTTGGATGTCCCGGATCCGCTCCTTCTCGACCAATTAGCGATGAAGGTGGATCAGTTGGCCGTGAAGATCGACCCGGGATGCAACAACCGTTTGGCCGGAAATGGGGTCCACTTCCGGATAGACGTAGAGCCGGAGATCATGGCTGAAGAGTCGGCCGAAAGATTCCAGAATTCCTCCAGGAAAGTCGTTGTGGCCTCCCTCGTCCAGAAGTCTCTTGAGTTGAGTGCTCCCGAGGGTCAATCCGACCGTACGCCGCGTGTAGCGGAACAGGAAACCAGCAAGTCGATGATACTCGGAGAAATTGGAGATCAACACGGCATTGCCGAGAGACCTGAGTAGATCGACGCGTTGCAGGAAGTCCGGATAGTCCATTTCCCCGCTGTCACCCACCTGATTCACGGTCATTTCCGTCAAAACAACGGGATCTTCGTTTGCCAGGTTTAATTCGGTGACAAACATGGAACGGGCGCGCGACAAACGGTCGACGGTGGCCAGGGTGGGCGGACGGAAGGTGCCCCGATCCAGGAGGATGCATTTCTTGTAAAGCACTTCGGAGGCTTGCATGACGGTTCCGTCGACCTTGAACATGGCGGCTTCAGAAAGTCCGAGCTGAACGAGAAGCAGGCTGGCGATACGGTTGTCAACCTGGGAGAAAGCCGGTCCCTCGAAGCCAGCCATATCGACCTCGAGGCGGGTCTTGCCGAGATCATCGGCGAGGGACGCCAGGAATTCGCCAAGGTCGCCGTTCCAGAAGAGCGCTGCATCGACCAGATTGACACCGACGATGCCGAGGGCTTCGTGCTGAGCAACGGCTTCACGATCGAGCATTCGCACATGAATCAGGACCTCGGAGGGATCGGCTCCGATTGCGTGTTGAAAGCGGACGCCGAGCCACCCGTCACATTCATCCCTGGGACGAAAGCTTTGTGCCGCCACGGTGTCGGCAAAGGCAAAGAAGCGAGTCTTGGAGCCACGGGAAGCACCCAGGCCTTCCGTCAATTGCTCGTACTCTTGTTTCAGCATCTGCTGGAGACGCTCCCGGCTCACATACCGCGGCGAGGCGCCATAAATGGCATCGCTGATCGCCATGTCGTAGGCCGAGATGGTCTTGGCAACCGTTCCCGAGGCGCCTCCCGCTCGAAAAAATCATCGAGCGACCTCCTGA
>JBBQIU010000274.1:0-5256 GCA_038325245.1 Verrucomicrobiota bacterium | reverse complement strand
CCGGCGTGGGCGGCAATCCGGTGAGATCAAACGTCACACGACGGATAAGCACCGTGCGACTCGCCTCCGGAGAAGGCGTGAGATCTTCCTGCTCCAAACGCGCGACGATGAAACGGTCGACGTCGTTGTAGACCGCCGTGTTCCTTCCCACGCTGGGCGGCTCGACCTTTCGCACGGGTTGGAAAGCCCACCATTGCCGGTCCTCGTCGGTGAATAACCCCTTCCAATTCCGCGAAATTCCCGCCGCCTCGACGCCCTGCTCGCGGGCAGGAGGCGCCCAGGGCGCCCCGGCGTTCAGCCCGTCTTGTTCCAAGGTCGCGTGCGCCTCCTGGAAGGCCGGAGATACGTCCTCCGCCGACCACGCCAGCGAACGGGCAAGCGAGAGCGCCACGATGACGAGCGCGGGGCGGTTCATTTCCCGGGACTGTAGACCGTTCAGGTGTGGCTGGCTATGGGTCTGGTCGAAGGATTTGCGCGCGTTTGGGCGTATCCCCGAATCCTTGTGCCGGTCCGGGCCCGATGGCAGAACCGCGGTATGAATTCCCCAATCCCGCCAGGACGTCGCGGCATCGCGCGGCGGCGATCGCAGGTGAACGCCGCTTCGACCTTCGCTCTCGCCCTCGCTCATGCCATTGCCCTTGCCAACCTTCTCGCTGCCGAACCGGCCGAAGCGGCGCCTCGGCCGGACTACGGGAAGATCGAGCTGATCCGCGACTCATGGGGCATTCCGCACGTATTCTCCGACACCGACCCTGGCGCCCTTTACGGACTGGGCCACGCGACCTCCGACGAACGGGGGTTTCAGATGACCTACGGGTTGCGCATCATTCAGGGCCGGTTGGCGGAGGTAATCGGTGACAAGCCGCGCGAGGGCCGACGGGAGACCGCCGTGCAGAACGACCGAAAGATGCGGACGTTCGGCTGGGCTCGGGCTGCGGTCCGGACGGCGGCCGGCCTGGATCCGGTGACGCGTGGTCTGCTTGAGGCCTATTGCGAGGGCGTGAACGACAGTTTTGCAGAACAGAAGGCCGCCGGGCGGCTCCACCCGCTGTTCGCACGGTTCAGCGTGGAACCCGAACCCTGGACACCCGCCGACTGCCTCCTGAGCTGGTGGCATCTGGGACAATTCTTCGGCACCGACGGCACGCGGGACCTGATGGTGCTGCGCAACCGCGAGAATCCCCGTCCCGGCCAGCCCCAGCCGCAGCCGGGACGACTTTGGGTCGATGACACCACGGCGGTGGTGCAAAGAACCGACGTGCCCAACGAGTGGGTGAGAAGGGTGGAGGCGTTTGCGACCGAATACGGCTTTCCCACGGGGACAAACACAACCAGTGCGAGCGCTGCGGACGGACCCAGGTTCAGCCACGCCTGGGTGGTCGGCGGCCGGAAGTCCGGCACCGGCGCCGCGGTGCTCGTCAGCGATCCCCAGACGCCGGTGCGCCATCCGTCACTCTGGATGGAATTCCATGTCAGCGGAAAGACGATGGACGCTCGCGGTGTCGGCGTCCCCGGAAGCCCCGGGCTTCTCATCGGCTTCAATCGACGCGTCGCCTGGGGTCTCACCGCCCTCGGTGCGGACCAGGCGGATCTGTTCCGTCTCGAGACATCGTCCGAACGGAAGGACGCCTACCGCTGGGATGGCGAATGGCGGAACATGACGGTCCGCGATGAGATCATCCGCGTGAAGGGGGGCGCGGACGTTCATCTGACCGTTCGCGAAACCCATCTGGGACCGGTCGCATCGGAGTTTAGCTTTCGTCAGGGAACCGATCCGGAGGTGTCCTTGAAGCGGGTGCCGCTCTGCGAAACCAACCGTGAGACCATCCAGGCCGTATTCGCCATGATGCGGGCGCAAGACGCCGCCATGTTCGCCCAGGCGTCAGTGGACTGGCGGTTTCCATCGGCCAACTGCGTTTTCGGTGACGCCGAGGGCCACATCGGTTACGCCGTACTCGGGGCGATACCCATCCGACCGGAGGCCGCACCCAATCGCGACGGCAACCAAGCCCTGCCGGGCACGCTCCCGGCCCATGACTGGCGGGGGTTCGTGCCGGCCGACCTGCTGCCCGCCCTCCGCGATCCCGGGGCAGGGTTCGTCCTCAGCGCAAATCACCGTCCCGTGGGCGCGTTCTACCCGCTGCCGCTCGGGCTCAGCACCGGCTCAATGGGCGACACAATGCGGTCCTGGCGGTTGCGTGAGCGCCTTACGGCGAAGGATTCCCTCAGCCCGGCCGACGTCCTGGACGTTCACCACGACCCGGTGAATCCGGCACGGCGCGAACTGGTCCGATTGGGACTGCACCTGCGCGCCACACGCCCGGACGGCCTCTCGCCGGACACCCGCCGCGCGTTGGAGGTGCTGGAACCCTGGTTGAAGGCCGGCGCCAGCAGCGACCTCAGCGTCGCCGGCGCAGATCTGGCGACCCGCATCAGCACGTTCTTCCGGTTCGTGGCGACGCCTCTCGCGTTTACGTTCGGGGGCGGGGAATCGGGCCTGGCCCGGTTTCTCAAGGATTCGGCCCGCCGGATAGACGCCAATCCGAAGGCGGACTTCGGCGCCGACGAACTCGCATTCGTCGATCGTGTTCTGGCGGACGCGTGGCGCGACCAGCAGGACGCGACCGGGCAGGCCCGCGGGATGCCGGGCGGCGGACGCCGGCTCGGGTGGTTCGACAGCCTTGATGGATTCGGATCGCTGGACGGCTCGGAAGATCTCCCCGTGCCGGGCATCACCTGCCTGGACGGCCAGACCCTCAAGTCCCAAGCCGGGCAGTCCTACACGCAATGGGTGCCGTTGCACGATGTGGATTCGGCGCAAACCGTCTGTCCCATTGGCCATAGCGACCGGCCGGACAGTCCGTGGAGGAAAAGCACGCTGACGCTTTGGGGAGAGGCGAAGCTGCACCCGGCACCGCTCAGCCGCGCTGCCGTGGAGAGGATCGCCGGCGGGCGGCGGGTTTGGGGCGTCGGGAAAAGCACGCCTTGAATCATCGGGTCTGGCGGGAGACAGCCTCGTATTCGGCGACCGCCTTGGGCATGAACTCCTGGAGTCGCTGGATCCGCGTACCGTGCGCGGGATGGGTGCTCAGGAACTCCGGCGGTTGCCCCCCGCCGGCTTCCTCCATCCGCTGCCAGAAGGTGATCGCCTCGCGCGGGTCGTAACCCGCGCGGGCCGTGTAGAGGAGTCCACGTTCGTCCGCCTCGGATTCATGCTCCCTGCTAAACGGCAGCAGAAGTCCGACCTGGGCGCCCATCCCCAGTGCGCCGAGCACCGCCCGCTGCTGATCGATGGACATGTCGCCGAGGGAAACGGAAACGGAAGCGCCCTGGAGGACCGTTTGCGCGAGTTGGGTCTTGAGAAGGCGTTGTGAGCCATGCCGCAGGGTCGCATGGGCGATCTCATGCCCCATGACCGCCGCCAGCCCTGGCTCGGTCCGCGTGATCATCAGAATGCCGCGATAGATCACGATCTTGCCGCCAGGGAGACAGAACGCGTTGGCCTGACTGTTGTCCACCAGGCTGACACCCCATTCGAAGCCCCGCGCCGCATCCCCCAGGACGCTCACGAGCCGCTCCGCCACCCGGCGAACCATTTCCCACTCAGGCCCAGACTCCACGACGCGTTCCGTCGCCAGCACTTGCTGATACGCCTGCAATCCCAACGCTTCCCCCTGCTCGTCAGTCAACGCGCCCCGCACCACTTTTCCCGTCTCCACATCGACGGTCTTCGTGGCCGTGAAGTACTGGAAAAGGGCAAAGACGATCGCCGCCAACACCGGCAGGAAGATTATTTTCCTTCTACGATTCATATACGTTCGTTGTTACGGAGCTTTGGCGCCAAAGTCACGCCGTCCGTTGGGCAACTTCTGCCTGACCGTTAAAACTTCCGAAAACAGATCTCCCTCGCGGGCGACCCGCTTCAGCACCGCCCCGGGTTCAAAATGGAGGAGGCTCGCCTTTCCCCGACGAAGGGCCGTCTCCACTTCCTGCCATTTTAGGGGAGTAGAGACCCTTGGCTGATCCGTGGCCCTCAGTGAGTAGACACACACGGTCGTCTTGTGGTCATCGTTTTGGCTCCAATCCACCAGGACCTTTCCGTGGCGCAGGCTCTTTTGCATCCGGGAAACGACCTTGTCGGGTGCCTGCTGCTCCAGCGTTTCCGCCACGGCCCGGGAGAATTGCTTCGTCCGATCATAGGTTGTCGCCCTGTTCAACGGGACGTAGACCTGCAAGCCCTTCGAGCCCGAGGTCTTGGGATAAGACTTCAATCGGAGAGTTGTGAACAGGTCCCTCAGCATCAGCCCTATCTCACAGCACGAGAGTAGATCCGCTGGCGGACCCGGATCGAGGTCGAAGGCCAGGACGGTAGGTCGCGTGAGCGCCCGTGCCTTGTGCAGGAAGGTGTGCAGTTCAAGGTTCGCCAGGTTGGCAGCCCAGATGAGCGCGGACAGATTGTTCAGGACGCAGTAGGTCACTTCGCCCCCTTTCGCCTTAGCCACGGCCTTTGTTCGGATCCACGAGGGCCGGTGTGAAGGACAGTGCTTCTCGTAGAAATGAATTCCATCCACCCCGTCGGGATAACGCTTCAGCGTGATCGGGCGATCCTTCAGGTGGGGAAGGAGGACAGATGAGATGCGGACATAATAGTCCAGCACATCCCCTTTTCTGAACCCAGCGTTCGGATAGTACACTTTCTCAAGATTGGAGACCGGCACAGATGTGCCCGCCACCTCGAGCGTTGAATGCGTTCCCATGGGATCAATCAACCTCCCTGACCACCTCCATCGCGTCCTTGTCGTCGCGTAACCCCACAAACACGGGATGTCGCATCTTCCCGTCCCGGGTCCATTCGGTGAAGCGGACCTGACACACCAGGATCGGTCGCACCCAGTGGCAGGAGTTCATCCGGGACGCGGTGATTGCCTGGCCATAACGGCCTTCCCTGCTCTCCGGCAGATTGATGAACGGGCACTTCGCCCGGGTGATCGCCTCAAGAGTTCGATGGATCTCCCTGAGTCGGGATGAGCGGAATCCGGTGCCCACCTTGCCCGCATACTGCAGCCGCCCGTCGACAAAGTAGCCTGCCAGCAGCGCCCCAAAATACTTTCGGGATCCTCCCGGATCGGTGAAACCGCCGATGACCACCTCCTGTTCCTTCACGTTCTTCCACTTGACCCAAGCCCCGGTCCGCTCACCCGCTTCGTATAGCGAACCCTGTCGCTTGGCGATGAGTCCTTCCAATCCCAGCGACTT
>JBBQIU010000273.1:0-5271 GCA_038325245.1 Verrucomicrobiota bacterium | reverse complement strand
TCGCGGCGGGGGTTCCCTCACCGCGCTGCCCATCATCGAGACCGAGGCACAGAATCTTTCCGCCTATATTCCAACCAATCTGATTTCCATCACCGACGGGCAGATCTACCTGTCGCCGACGCTGTTCGCCTTGGGCGTCCTGCCGGCGGTGGATGTTGGCAGATCCGTTTCGCGCGTCGGCGGCAAGGCGCAACGGGCGGCGTACCGCGCGGTGGCCGGCGACCTCAAGCTCGCTTACGCGCAATTTGAAGAACTCGAGACCTTTGCGCGGTTCGGCGCCCGTCTCGACGACGACACCCGCAAGATCATCGAACATGGCCGACGCATTCGCGCCTGCCTGAAGCAACCGGAGTTCATGCCCTTGTCCGTGCCTGCGCAGATCGCCGTGCTGCTGGCGTTGACCGCCGACCTTTTCGACGAGGTGCCGCTGGATCAGATCGCCGATGCGGAGAGTGCGGTCATCGAGGCGATGGCGAAACTTCCCGCAGATTTGGGGGCCCGTTTCACGGCCGCGGACGCGTTGAGCGAGGAGGATCGCGGGTCGATCCTTGATGTCGCCCGTCAAGCGCTTGGGCGCTTTCGACCCGAGTTGAACGCCGAACCCGTGGAGGGGGAAACCATCGCAGCTCCAGAATCCACATCGGAACCCGAGGCGGAGGGATGAGCGAAACGACGGCCAGCCTGCGGAGGAAGATCGGGAGCGCCGGGGATCTGCAATCCGTTGTGCGCACGATGAAGGCCTTGGCGGCGTCGAGTATCGGGCAATACGAGCGATCCGTGAAGGCCCTGGGCGACTACTATCGAACCGTGGAACTGGGGTTGGGGGCGTGTCTTCGGGAAAACCCGTCCGGCTCATTGGCGGCGCCCCAAGGACGTCGAGCCCAGGCGGTGCCTCTTGGCGCCGTCGTGTTCGGCTCCGACCAGGGACTGGTGGGCCAGTTCAATGACGTGGTGTCCGACTTCGCGTCCAAGACCCTCGCCACTCTGCCCGGCCAACCCAAAGTCTGGGCGGTCGGGGAGCGTGTCCATGCGCGGTTGACCGACACGGGCCTCCGGCCGCTGGGACTCTTCACCGTGCCCAGTTCCATTCAGGGGATCGCCCCGCTGGTTGGGCAGATTCTCATCGAGCAAGAGCCTTTTCAACAGGGTGAAGAAGGGTTCGAACTGCATCTCTTCTACAACCGTCCCGCATCCGGCGGAGTGTATGGGCCGGTCAACCAGCGGCTGCTCCCCTTGGACGCGATCTGGCTGCGCGAGTTGTCCGAGCGCCGATGGCCGACACCCAATCTGCCGGAGGTTATCGGTGAGGGCACCGCGGTCCTGGGCGCCCTTATTCGCGAATACCTGTTCGTCTCGCTCTTCCGGGCGTGCGCCGAATCCCTTGCCAGCGAGAACGCCAGCCGCCTTGCCGCGATGGAACGTGCCGATCGCAACATCGACGAACTGCTGGAGGACCTCAACGGCGCCTTCCACCGCCTGCGGCAGAGTGGCATCGACGAGGAATTGTTTGATGTGATTTCCGGTTTCGAGGCGCTCGTGGGCGCCGGGAACGGGGCAGCTCACGGCGAAGTGGAGGCGTGAAGGGCGCCCAGTTGGCGAAGGCCGCTGTTGGAAGATCAGGCCGCAGACGACTCATGCAACCTGCCTGCGGCCCTCGTCCCTATCATCTTGCGTCAGGCTTGCCGCCGGCCGGCGACGACGGCTTGCCGGAGGAGCGCCGAGCGATTTCAGTGAAAGCGCCCGTCTGCCGCTGCCACAGGGCCTCAAGTTCCTTCACCTTGTCCGGCATCTGCGCGGCGAGATCGTGCTGCTCAGCCCGGTCCGCCCTGAGGTCGTAGAGTTCCCAGGGGGTGCCTTTCGCGGCGACGAGCTTCCAGTCTCCCACACGCAAGGCGCGGTTGCCCTCGTGCAACCACCAGAGGTTGTCGCGGGCGATCGTGATGTCCCGCGCGAAGGTGGGCACGAGACTGCTGCCGGGCCCGGCGGGGACGGACTCGCCGTTCGAAGGGTTCGGCTTTGCCACCCCGGCGAGGGCAAGGATTGTGGGCACAATGTCGATGACGTGCGCGGGCGTGTGGCGGAGTTCGTTCTTCGCGGCGATGCCCTTCGGCCAATGCGCAATGAGCGGGGTGGCGATGCCGCCCTCATGCACCCACGTCTTGTGACGGCGGAAGGGCGTGTTGCACGCGCTGGAGAAGCCGGGGCCAAGGCAAAGGTAGGTGGCGGCGCTGCCGGGAGCGGCCTGCGAATCGTGACCGCCGTGGCGCACCATGATTTCGGCGCTTGCGCCGTTGTCAGAGGCGAAGAGGATGAGGGTGTTGTCGAACGCCCCCATCGCCCTGAGTTGGTCAATAACGCGACCCACCTCGCGGTCCATGCGGTCGATCATCGCCGCGTGGATCGCCATCTTTGTGGCCTGGAAGCGGCGTTGCACCTCGGTCAACTCGTTCCATGGAACGGGGCGGTTGGTTTCGCCGGAACCCAGCTTTTCCAGCGCTTCCCGGAACGAATAGGGGGGGCCGACGTTCCGCTCCAGGGGCGAGAGCGTGGTGGTGATCAGCTCCATCTGTTTCTGGCGCATGAACCGCGCCTCGCGCATCGAATCCCAGCCCGCTAGGTACGTGTCTCGATACCGGGCGATGTCCTCCGGCAGCGCATGGAGCGGGAAATGGGGCGCGAGGAACGGGATGTAGTGAAAGAAGGGTTTCCCTGCGTGATTCAGGGCGTGGTCCTTCAGGCAATCGATCGCGTGCTGCGTGGTTGCGGTGGTGACGTAGTAGCCGGATTCATCGGCGGCGGGCGCGATGGGTTTGTCGTCGAGAAAATTGCCCTTCGCGGTGAAGAAGTTCCCGTCGTTCCTTGTGTGCAGCGAGCGGTCGAAGCCACCCGCGAGCACGTCTCCATCGATGTGCCATTTGCCGCTATGGTAGGAGCGGTAGCCCGCAGGCTTGAGCAGATCCGGAAGAAGCCGCGCCCACGCCGGCCGTTTGCCCTGCCCGCCGCCGCCGACATCCGGGAGGGCGTCGCGGCCGACCTGTTGGGCGTAGTAGCCCGTGAGCAACGCGGCCCGCGTGGGCCAGCAACGCGCGGTGTTGTAAAACTGGGTAAAGCGAAGGCCCCCCTTCGCGAGCGAGTCCAGTTGTGGAGTCTCGATCTCGCCGCCGTAGCATCCAAGGTCCGACCAGCCCATGTCGTCGGCGAGGATGAGGACGATGTTCGGCTTCTCTGCGGCCCGGGAAAGACCGCAGAAGAGCGCGAGCAACGCCAGGAGGGCGCGGAGGAGGGTGGGGTTCATGGCTGCTGAATGAAGTCGATCACCTTGGCCTATTCCTGGGGCGGGAGGGCCGTGATTTGGTCGATGGCTCCGACGGCGGTCATGAGCAGGAACCTACCGTTTGGTGGTTTTCCGGCAAGCGCGCCGAAGGATGGCAGCGGGCGTGGACCTCCTGGTTCGAGGATGGGACGGGTGATGTCGTGACTCTGCCCGAGCAGTAACCACCGCGCATCGCCGCAATCGAGGTCCCACCGCATCCGGGTCTGCAATGCAGACCTTCGGACTCGGTGGGGTGATTTTACGAAACGTACCCTTTCGCCCCCTCCCCTCGATTCCGCCCAGTCGGGCTAGGGACAGGTGAGCTCGGATCAGGCGGTGGACCGAGGTCGAAATGTCAAAGGTTTAGACGCGATCCCATTGAATTTCCATTAGGCGTCGAATGCCCCGGGATCAAAGCCGGGCGCCTGACGGGGCACTTCGAAGCGGGTGTGGCGTTGGCTCGTCGTTCGCGGGACGTACCTCACCAGGGCTCGCTCGTGGTCGAGGTAGGCGACGCTCAGGATCAAAGCCGGCCGGGTCTTCTGGACCATGCCCAGATCCACAAGCCAGATCTCGCCTCGACGGGCCTTGGGCATCAGCCGGCCTTTTCCTCTTCGTCGTAGAGGGAGAAGACCTCCGCCGAAGCCCGGATCATCTGACGATATTCATCAAGCCAGGCGGCGAGTCGCTCCACTTCCTGGGTGGAGAGTTGGCTGATGGCTGATTCGATTTCAGCAACCGTGCTCACGTTGAAGGCACTTTACCCAGGATTGGCGGGAGTTGCCGGCGGGGCGGATTCCAAGTTCCGGGCCGAGGGATGGCAGCGGGTGGCCAGGAGAGAACTCGCGGCTCAGGGCGCAGTGCCCGGGGGCGGAAACCCGCGGGCCGCGTCGTCGAGGACGAGAACCCAATCGAGATGCTCCCCCGGGTTGGGAGGCTCGAACTCCCGCTCACCTTCCTTCTTGAAGGTGCCGATGCGTTCTGACTTTCCATTGCGCGGATTAAACCACCACGCCGTCACTTCTGTGCCGGAGAGTTTGTCGAGACGGACCTTGAACGAGCGTCCGACGGGCGCGTAGACCATGGCGTAGCTTCCACCGCTGTCGCGCGTCGAGGCGAAGTGATAGCGTCCCGTGCCTGGAACATGGGTGGGAACGGCGTCGGTCACGATGACATCGGGGTCCGGAACGCGAGTCAGGAACGGACGGGACTCCATGAGTGCGCGACCGTATTGCATCTGTGCAGCGCCGGGTTGCCGGATGGCGTCGTACCAGGGGAGGAGGGGATTGTTGACAGGCTTTCCTCGTTTGGGGTCGTACATCTGCCAGACGGAATGATGGCCGTAGGTGTGGCCGAACGCGCCGTTGAACAGGTTCCAATACAGCGGTCGGCGAACATCCGCGGCAATGGAGTGGCCGAACTTCTTGGCGTCGAAGGCGACCGGGTGATCCTCGTAGATGGGTTCGCCGTCGAGTACGGGCTTGACCGGGGTGCGGTCGTAGTCGGCGCGGGTCTGATCATAGCGGCCGTTGAACTCGGTGACGTGACCGTTCTGGCGCATGTTGAAGTCGAGCCAGTCATCCTGATGAAAGTGCTGACTGGAACCGCTTCCGCCGGTGGGATGCCAAGTCATGAGATGGCGACCGCCGTCGCCCTTGCGGATGCCCCGGGCCATGGCGCGGGTGATGTCCTTATGGGCGTCATTGTCGACCGGTCGGTCGCCTCCCAGGATCCAGATAATACCGGCGTCGCGATAACGGCGACCGAGCCATTCACCAAAAGACTCGGCATTGGCGGTGGTGAAGATCTCGGGACCGGCCCCCCATTTCTTGTTCCATTTGTCTCCCCACGTGGGCAACAGGCCCATGTAGATGCCGAGGGAATTGGCTTTGGCGACGATCCAATCGACGTGACGGAAGTAATCCTCGTTGGGCTGGTTTGGATCGTTCTCAAGCAGG
>JBBQIU010000272.1:0-5275 GCA_038325245.1 Verrucomicrobiota bacterium | reverse complement strand
GGCAACGAGGCGTTCGCCGACGCCGCCGACCCGACCATCGGATTCACCACCAGCGACGGATCCTACAGCGCACAGGCCACGTCGATCTTCGCCTTCCAGAACCAGCTCGATTCCTTGATCGAAGAGGAACTCGCCCTCCTGCGCGGTCGCGACGACACCCTCGCCGGCGTGGCCGCCCAACCGGTTTACAACCGGCTTCTCTGGAACTTCACGCTCGGCGAAGGCGAGATCGCCTACCAGCGCGTCTACAACATCTCCGACCAGACCGCCGACGGCTTCCTCGATGAACGGGACGCGCGCACCCTGTTCCCGCAGGGTCATGGCGACGCCTGGGGACACTACCTCACCTCCATCAAGAGCTCTTACACCCTCCTCCAGCACACCAACTTCACCTGGGTCCCCCGCAGCGAGAGCGTTCTCGTCGCCGGCCAGCCCGTGAGTGTGGATTTCTTTGACGAACGCAAGTTCGCCCAGGCCGCCGCAGCCCGAGCCAAAACCGGTCGAGAAATCGTCGACCTCACCTACCGTGCGAACTACGTCGAGGACCCCGCCGGTCAATGGCAGGGATACAAGGATACCCGGAGCGATCGCAGTTGGGGTGTCGATGAGTGGTCCCGTCGCGCCGGTCAAGGCGCGTACTTCGACTGGGTCACCGCCAATGCGATCCTTCCGGCCACCGACCCCAATCCCAGCCACGTCGGCATCCAGAAAATCGATCGAACCACCGTTCTCGATCTCGACGAGATCCGCAGCCAGTTCCAGGACATCCAGTCCGTGATGGACGCCGCCGACGGCGGACTCAATCCCGTCGGGCTCGCAAAGGGCGCGATTGTCTTCGATATCGATCCCACCTTCCTAGCGGTCGGTTCCACAGCCGCCATCGGAAGGCAGGCGGTTCAGGGCCTGGCCCATTTCGAGCAGCTCAATGAACGCGCCATCAAGATGCTTAAGAACGCCGTCCGCGTCTGGGACGAAGCGAACAAGGCCACCGAGTCACTGCGCCAGACCCAAGACTCCGTGGACGAGTTCACGACGAACGTTCTGGACGAGGAACGGGACTTCAAGAACCGCCTGATCGAGATCTACGGTTACCCTCATGCCGGCAACATCGGGCCCGGCAAGACCTACCCCAGCGGCTACGACGGCCCCGATCTGTACTTCTACAATTACCTGCCCGTGACCGAAGTCACAGGAACCACGGCCCCGCCGAGCGCGGACTTCATCACCGCGGTGTTCAAGCCCATGGATGACAGCGGCGAGTTCCGCTATGCCTTCACGACCGACCTGCCGCCCGGCGATCCGTCCGTTCTCGAGTCCGAGATCCTTCCCGTCCTTTATCCCATCTCGACCAGCTCGAGCGAATGGATCTTTGATGCGCCCCAATCCTGGGGCCAACGCCGCGCTCCAGGCGAGATACAGGAGGCTCTCTCCGATTTCCTGCAGGCCAACACCCGCTTGAAGCTCGCCCTCCAGAATTACGACGGCCTGATTCTTGATATCAAGGACCAGCTCGCCCAGCTCCAGGCCCAGCGCAACCTTAAGGCCGAGATCCTCGGCATCCGTGGAGGTCAGATTGCCGCGTTCACCGCCATGAACATCAGCCTCGCGATCATGAATGGTGTCGAGGTGAACCTCCGCCGGACTGCCGGACTCGCACGCGACGTCAACGACGCTCTCAAGGAGGGCCTGCCCAAGGTGATTGGCCTCGCATCTGACGTCACTTTCCTTCCCCGTGCGATCATCGGCGGCGCCACCGCTGGGTCGGTCTTCGCCATGGAAACCGTCGCCGACAATCTCGGCGTCGCCCAGAACGCAGTTGATCTCGCCAAGGAGGTGGCCGGACTGGGATTCGACCTCGGCGTCGAGGGCGCCACCCTGGAATTCGAGATCCTTCAGCGCGCCAAGGAGCTCGAAAAAACCGTCCGCAACGAATACAATGTCCGTCTCGAAGCCTTCAACGAGGCCGAGGTGGTCCGGCAATCCTTCGGAAAATACCTTGCGAAACTCGCCGAAGGCGAACGTTTCATCCAACAGCGGCTGGTTTTCCGCCGCCGAACTGCGGCCGCCGCCACCGAACTCCGATACACCGACGCCGCCTTCCGCATCTTCCGCAACGAGGCCGTACAGAAGTACCGCGCCACCTTCGACATGGCTGCCCGGTACGTGTACCTCTCCGCCACCGCGTACGATTACGAATCCAACTTCCTCGGCACCGACCAGCGCGCCGGCCGCCATTTCCTCACCCAGATCATCCGCCAGCGCAACCTCGGCGTCCTCGTTGATGGCGAACCCATCCCAGGTCAGGCCGGCCTCGCCGATATCCAGGGGCGCATGCTCCAGAACTGGGAGGTGCTCGAACCCCAATTCGGCCTCAACAACCCGCAGTTGGAGACCGCGAACCTTTCCGTGCGCAACGAATTCTTCCGCATGCGCGATCAGGACCCCGATGCCTCCGATGATCCGACGGATCTTCGCTGGCGCGCCGCGCTCAACGACCCATCCGTACGCGTCAAGGATCTCTGGCAGGTGCCTGAGTTCCGACGCTTCTGCCGTCCCTTTGCCGCTGAACGCCTCGGGCCGCAACCCGCCCTGGTGCTCCGCATGCCGACCACCGTCACGTTTGGCCTGAATTTCTTCGGCTGGCCCCTCAGTGGTGGCGACACGGCGTTCGATCCATCCCATTACTCCACAAAGATTAACTACGCGGGCATCACGTTCCGAGGTTACAACGAAGCCCAACTCTCCAGCGCCCCCCGTGTTTACCTCTTCCCCACCGGGATGGACACCCTGCGCTCGCCAACAGGGGATGACCTAGCCACCCGTGAATGGCGCGTCCTCGACCAGGCCCTGCCGCAACCCTTCGCCATTGGCGCCAACGACCTCGGCAATCCCGCGTGGATTCCGCAAAACAACCTGTTCGGCGAGCCCTTCACGCAGTTGAGGCGCTTCGCCAGCCTTCGGGCTTACCCGGCCAACGACGACTTCGACGAAGCCTCCGCAATCACCAGCTCGCGCCTCGTCGGACGCAGCGTCTGGAACACCCAATGGGTGCTCATCATCCCCGGCGGAACCCTCCTTGACGACCCGGAAGCCGGTATCAACCGATTTATCAACTCGGTCACCGACATCCGAATCGGCCTCGCCGTGTACAGCTTCCCTGGGAACTGAACCCACCCGGCCACCTCCAGCCCACGCGCCCAAGCATGAAACCCACACTCGATCTCCCCGAACCGACCCGGACGGGTCACCCCACTCGCTCAGGCGAACGCGAAGCGCTTGGACTGCGGGGCCGTCCCGGCACCGCTTTCCATCCGGCCCAGCATCCAAGCCAAAGCGGCGACTTCGTCGCCGCACTCCAAACGCTGCCGCGTCCGCAGAGCTCGTCCGGATTCGTGGGCCGAGAGCGCGGCCCCCGCGCCATTGAGGCTGGAAAGACTCGCCCTTTCGCCGTGGCCACCCTCCTCCTCGGCCTCGTCCTCTCCTCGGTCCCGGCCTTCGCCGAGCTGCCTGAACCCGACACCGTCTTCCTCGGCACCATCGCGCTCGACAATGCCTACATCACAGCCGCCGACACGGACGTCACGGTCGAACTCCGGCGAACCCAGGACGCCCCTCCACTCGCCTCGTATCGCATGGGGAACAACGCCGCCCACGGCGATCGCTACGTCCTCCGCGCCCGCGTCGAATCCGGGCTTCCCCTCGTCGAACCCGATGCTTCCCTCATCGGCTCCACCGTCTGGCTGACCGTCAGCAAAGCCGGTGTCGTCCGCGAAGCCGCCAGTCAAGTCCTTTCAGGCCGCGGACGCTTCGTCACCCTCAACTTCGGCGACCTGGATACCGACGGGGATGGCATTCGCGATGGCTGGGAGCAGACCTACTTCGGCTCGCCGACCGGCGGCAACCCCAACGCCGATCCCGACGGGGATTACCGTTCCACTCTCCAGGAATTCCTCGACGGCACGGATCCGCTCACCGCGGACGGACGCCACCCCGCCGATGCCCAGCCCGCGGATTGGCAGATGACACTGGGTGAAGTCACGCGCTACGCCTCCGCATGGCTGCGCGGCGACGCCTGGCCCACGGGCCCCCAACCCGCCGATAGCCTGCTCGTCGACTTTGTGACGGCCGCCGGCACGCTCTGGCTCGGCGGGGAAGCCTACGTTTTCGACAACGATCCCGAAGTCCTTCCCCCGCTCTGGTGGACCCACGCTCCCGCAGCCCCCGCGTTGGCCAAAGGCACCGGTGACGCCCCGAAACCCCGGCGGGCCCTCGCGGCGGCGACCGCCACCCCGGACAGCGTCGCGAAGCGCGCCTCGGCGTCGGCGATTGTTCCCGGACAGCCGGTGACGATCACCCTCGCCGTGGAGCCCAATAACTCCGTCAACGTCTACGCCGTCGAAGAGCGCCTGCCCGACGGATGGACGATTCAAAATGTCACCGGCAACGGCGTCTCCATTCCCCGCCTGGGACAGATTCGATGGGGCCCCTTCTTCGACCACACCCCTCGCGTCCTGACCTATGTCGCTGTCGCGCCCGCATCTCTCTCGGGACGATTCACGGGCGTCGCCTCGTATGATGGAAATAGCCATCCTGCCGTAGGGTTGACCGAACTCCAGAATTCGCCCGAGGCATCGCCACTCACGGTGCGGTTCCTCGCTGACACAGGCGCCGGCATCGAAATCTCCGGACCTCAGAATTCGGAAGTCACACTCGAGATGTCCACGGATCTCCGACTCTGGACACGACTGGACACGGGGCGAACCGACGAGCGGGGTCTGGTCCGTTTTTCGCCTCCCCAGTCCGGTGGGCAGGCGTTTTTCCGCGCCGTACTCACTCACTAACCCTGTGACTCGGGCTCTGACAACATGGCTGGCCAGCCTGTTCCTGGCCGTGGCCGCTCGTGGCGGTGGGGTGACTCGCACCCTGCCTGCCTCCTACCTCCCGAGCGAGTCGGTGGTGGTGACGCTCGCCGTGGTTCCGACGCCGGGCGTCGACGTGTTCGCTGTGGAGGAGTTCGTGCCGCCCGGTTGGGTCGTGAACACCATCTCACATCTGGGCGCCCTCGACGCGGCACAGAACAAGGTGAAATGGGGACCGTTCCTCGACGATGCCATTCGTACTTTGACCTTCACCGTCGTGCCTCCCTCGAACGCCCGTGAAACGGTCGCGTTCGCGGGCCTGGCTGCCTTCGGTTCGGAACCGCCCGTCACGATCGGGGGCAACGGCGCCCTCGCGCTTCCGGTCGATGCCGTCGTCCGGACGGTAGTCCCCGAGT
>JBBQIU010000271.1:0-5290 GCA_038325245.1 Verrucomicrobiota bacterium | reverse complement strand
GCGCGCGTCATCAGCCTCAAGGAAGCGGGCGCGAAGGAGGTCCACGTCCTCGTCAGTTGTCCCCCGCACATGAATCCGTGCGTGTACGGGATCGATTTCCCTGACCGAAAGAAGCTCATGGCGGCGAATTACACCGTCGACGAGATCCGGCGCTATCTGAATGCCGACTCGCTTGGTTACCTGTCCCTCGACGGCATGGTCCGCGCTGTGGGAACGAACCCCAACGGATTCTGCCTGGCGTGTTACAACGGCGACTACCCGGTCCCCTACAGCCCCAGCCTGGAGAAACACGTCATGGAACGTCGCGCCGCGCGCGCGGAGAGCTTCAGCGAAACGTTCAAGAAGGAAGCCCTCCAAACCACGCTCTTGTAATCGGGCGCCCCGGTTCCTTCCTCCCCATGAAAACCGTCGCCGTTGTCGGAGCCTCCGCAAACCGGGAGAAGTTCGGAAACAAGGCCGTCCGCGCCTACGCCCGGCAGGGCTTCACGGTCTATCCCGTCCATCCAAGCGAAACCTCGATCGAGGGGTTTCCCACGTTCCGATCCGTCACCGAGGTTCCGCAGCGTCCCAACATCGTGTCGGTGTACCTCCCGCCGGCCGCCGGGCTGGCGGTGCTCCCCGAAATCGCCGCCCGCGGGTGCGATGAACTTTGGCTGAACCCTGGTGCCGACGCCCCTGAAGTCGTGGACGCGGCTGAGAAACTCGGCCTGAACGTCATCCAAGCCTGCAGCATCGTCGGCGTCGGACTCTCGCCTTCATCGATCTGAAATCGAATCGTCGGCACCGGCGCCGCTACGGCAACACTTCGACCGTGATGTCCTTGAAGGCGACCACGGCCTTTCCGCCTCCGTGGATCTGTACGGCGATCAACCCGTGCTGGGGGATCGACTCGTCCTTCTCCGTGTAGTCCACCGTCGTGACCCCGTTCAGCTTGAGGACAATCCTCCGCCCTTCCGCCCGGATCTCGTAGTCGTTCCACTCATTCTCCTTCAGGGCGCCCTTCACAACCGCCTCCTCCGGCTTGGCCAGGATCACGTTCCGTCGGGTCTCGTCATAGATCGCCCCCCACCACCCCGCGCCGATGTCCGCCTGGTAACCGATCATCTCGTGGTGCTGGGGCTTCCGTTCGCTCCGAATCTGGACGCCCGAGTTCACGAAACCTTCTGTCCCCGTCAGCTTCACCTTCAGTCGAAGCACGAAGTTCGTATAACGCGTCGTCGTCGCGAGAAACTCGTTCCGCGGCACCATCTCCGTCAGCGACCCCGCCTGGATCGTTCCATCCACAATCAGGAAGGTCTTCGTCGTATCCCCCTCCCATCCCGCAAAAGTCTTCCCGTCGAAGAGCGATGGAGTGGCGGCCCGGGCAGGGCTGGCAAAGGAAAGGATCAGGCAGGCTGTCGCAATGAGGGCTTTCACGAGCGTCACTCTGACGGGCGACTTCGCCAAAATCCAGCCCGACCCCGCATTTGATGGGATCGTGTCCACTCGGCGGTGCAGCCCAGGGCCTCGAGCAGCCCCTGCGGTGCGTCTTCGCGATACGCGGGCCGTAGCGGGAAATCCATGACCACCCAGTCCCCCTCGCATCGACAGGTGAGACAACGGGGGTCGCTTCCCAGGCTCACCCATCCCCGGAGGGCGATAAACGGGCGAGGCGTGCTCGTGGGAATCTATCATCCCCTTCCTCCGGCGTTATCCGTTATCCGTTATCCGTTATCCGAATTGAAGGACGAGTCCTTCGGGTCCTTCCCGACGGAACTGTTCCGTGAATTGTCTGTAAGATCTCGATCTGCATTCGCGTTATCCGCTCGGTGGAACGATTCACGCATGCCAAACCCTGGCCTTGCCTTCTCCCATGAAACAACCGATGGCGGGAGTGGCCGTCCTCTTGGCTCTCGGCATCTGGATCGGCGCCCAAATCCCGGCATCCCCCCTCTGGGTCATCGCCGCCGCCCTGCTGGCCGGTGGGGCGGTCTTCGCCGGATTCCAACACGATGCCCGGTGGCTTGCCGCCTCCCTGATTCTGGCCGGGTGGGCCAACGTCGCCCAACGGACGGCCGTGCTCTCTCCCCGCGACCTGCGGGAAACGACATCCGAAGTCGACCAACTCGTGACCGTGCTGGGAACGCTGGCCGAAACGCCACAGTTGCGGGTCCAGGAATCCGGTGGCAAACGGTTCATCCGTTCCCAGGTGGTCCTCGACGCCCGGAGGCTCCAAGGGCCGGAGGGTCTCTCCCGGGAGGTCTTCGGGAAAGTGATGGTGTCCACCTCTACAGAGCTGGGCATGGAATTCCATTCGGGCCGGGCAGTCGCCATATCCGGTGTGATGCGTCGACCCTCGGGTCCCCAGGCGCCACGTCTCTTCGACTACCGGAATTTCCTCGGCACACGCGGCATCCACCGTGAACTCCGAAGCTCCTCCGCGGCGGACTGGAAACTCATCGATTCGATCGGGTACTCGACTCGACCCTGGCCGGATCGTTTCCAGGCCTGGGCCCGCGCCACACTGGCCCGAGGCCTGCCCGAAGAGGACGACGCCCTCCGGCTCCTTTGGGCCATGGCCCTCGGCTGGAAGACCGGGATGACCGACGAAGTCCGGGAACCGTTTCTTCGAAGCGGAACCATGCATGTCTTCGCCATCAGCGGCCTCCATGTCGCCCTGATCGCCTTCGTTCTCCTTCAGGCGCTCCGACTGGTCCTGTTGCCCCGATTCATCGCGGGCCTGCTGGCGCTTCCGACAATTTGGCTCTACGTCGTGGCCACCGGCTTACAATCGTCCGCCATTCGCTCGGCCCTGATGATCTCGATCATCATCGCAAGCTGGATGGTTCACCGGCCCGTGGACGTGCTCAATTCACTCGCGACCGCCGCCTTCTGCGTCCTGGCGTGGGACCCTTGCCAACTATTCCAGGCAGGATTCCAACTTTCCTTCGCGGTGGTCGCGTCCATTGGGCTGCTCGCCCCCCCATTCGAGGCCCGACTGCGCGGCGCGGCCGCCATCGACCCGTTCCTACCGGACGAGACCATTCCCGGATGGCGTCGCGCGGTCTACCGCGCCTGGGGTCTTCTCAGTGGCAATCTGGCGGTCTCGGTCGCGGCGTGGATCGGTTCCGTTCCACTGTCCGCATGGTATTTCCACCTCCTCTCCCTTTCGGGACTGGTCGTCAACCTCGCGATCGTCCCGCTCAGTTCCCTCGCCCTCGCGTCCTGCCTGGCCAGCCTGGCCTGTGGCGAGTGGCTGCCATCGGTCGGGGTATGCTTCAATCACGGCGCTTGGTTCTGGATGAGTGGAATGCTCGCGGTAAGCCGCTGGAGCGCGGAGCTTCCCTACGGTTGCTGGCACATGGCGTCGCCGCCTGTTGCCGCAATGGCCCTCGCCTTCCTCGTCCTGATCCTCGTCGGCATTCGGGCTTGGGAGCCGCCCCGCTGGCGCCGCCCCCTCGTAGTGGCCTTGGGCTTTCTCATCCTCGTGACCTGGGCGGAGTGGCGTACCCGACAGGTCGACATCCGGATCGGCATCCTTTCGATGCGGGGCGGTCATTCCGTCTGCGTCCAAACCTCCCAGAAAACGTCCGTCATCGACGCCGGTGACCTCCCAGGAGCCAGCGGGCTCGTCCATCCGTACCTCATGGCTCTCGGCATCAACCGGATCGATCAACTCTGGCTCACGCACGGCGACGTCCGACACGTGGGAGGTGCCCTCGAATTGATCCGTCGCTACCGACCCACCCAGGTGGCCGTCAGTCCGGTGAAATTTCGTTCCGGGCCCTACCGGCAGACCCTGGAACAGATTCGAACCCAGTCCCCGGACCGTTTAAAGGCCGTCTCCGGCGGTGAGACCGTCGGACCCTGGCGCATTCTTCACCCGGAGCGGGACGATGCCTTCTCCCAGGCAGACGACGGATCACTGGTCCTTCAGATGGGCCTCGGACGCGAGAGCGTCCTCCTTTTGGGCGACCTCGGACGTCCCGGCCAGGAACTCCTGATGCGCCGCCACCCCGGACTCCGCGCCCGGATCGTGATCAGCGGAGTGCCCGTACGCGGCGAGCCCCTCTGTGACGGACTCCTGGATCAACTCCAACCGGATGTCATCCTCGTCGCCGATGCCCTCCTGCCCGCCACTGCACGCTCTTCGGCGCAGTGCAAAAACCGGCTTCGTCGGCGAACGTCCCCAACACTTTTCCTCAGTGAATCGGGAAGCCTGGAGCTGCGGCACAAAAACGGGCGCTGGGAGATCCTGGATGCCACCGGGAAACTCCTCTTCCCGGGCGCGAACGAAATCGGTCAATTGCGCACGAACCCGGGATCATTCCCGGTGACCAGGTAAAGCACGGCCATCCGAACCGCCAGACCGTTGGTGACCTGCTCCAGGATCACCGAGCGGTCTCCGTCCGCCGTGTCCGCATCGATCTCGACGCCCCGATTGATCGGTCCGGGGTGCATGATCAGCACGTCCCGCTTGAGCCCCTCCATCCGGGCGCGATCGAGTCCGAATTCCGTCCGGTACTCCCCGATCCCGGGAAACATCGACTGCCGCTGCCGCTCATGCTGGATGCGCAGGAGATTCACAACGTCCGCATCCCGCAAGCCGTCGTCCACATTCCAGCAAACGCGGCAGCCCATCTTCTCGAAGACCCGCGGAACCAGGGTCGGCGGCCCGCACAACGTCACCTCGGCCCCCAATTTGCGTAGGGCCCAGATGTTCGATCGGGCGACCCGGCTAAAAAGGATGTCCCCCATGATCGTCACCTTGAGTCCCGCCACGCTCCCCTTCCGCTCCCGGATCGTGAAGACATCCAGCAACGCCTGGGTGGGGTGCTCGTGCGCTCCATCCCCTGCGTTTATCACGCTCGACTGAAGGAATCGTGCCAGGAAGTGGGGCGCCCCCGCGGCGCTGTGGCGGATGATGATGATGTCCGCGTTCATCGCCTCCAGGTTCCGTGCCGTGTCGCGCAAGGATTCTCCCTTCTTCAACGACGAGGCGTCCGCATTGAAATTGATGATGTCCGCCGTCAACCGCTGCGCCGCGAGTTCGAAGCTGATCCGGGTCCGGGTCGACGGTTCGACGAACAGGTTGATCACGGTCTTCCCACGCAGCGCCGGCACCGTCTTGATGGCCCGCGTGCCCACCGCCTTGAAGCCCCGAGCCGTGTCCAGGACCGTCAACAATTCCTCGGTCGTCAGGGATTCGATATCCAGCAGGTGGCGTCGGGTCCAGGTCATGGGGTCTCCAAATACACGCAGTCATCGCCTCCGTCCTCCGCCCAGCGGACGTCCACCCGCTGGCCCGGCC
>JBBQIU010000270.1:0-5302 GCA_038325245.1 Verrucomicrobiota bacterium | reverse complement strand
GGATCGGCCTCCGCGGCGGAAATCCGCGGAACGGTTGCAACGAATCCGGCCAGAATCAGGGCGAGGAGCCAAAAGCACGGCCGACCGTCCCTGGCTTCGGAGTCTGTCTGAGGCCGGCCCACCGGCGTTTAGCCTCGGTAGGGGCGATCCCGCCGGGATTCAGTTCTCGATCCCATCACGCCTGTTCGAGCCATGTCCGGGGTCGGTGTCGGTGGGCCGCCTAGCCCTCGAGATAGCGGAGGGTCCCGGTGCTGTCTCCGAAGGAATCCGCCGGCACTCCAGCCCGTTCCAACAGCGAGACGAAGAGATTGCACATGGGCGTCTCGGGTGTGTAGCGGATGTGCCGCCCGGTAAGCAGGGAGCCGCCGCCCCGGCCAAAAAGGGCAACCGGAAGGTCATCATGGTTGTGGCGGTTTCCATCTCCGATGCTCGAACCGTAAACGATGATCGAGTTGTCGAGCAGGTTCCCATCACCCTCTTTCGTGCTCCTCAATTTCTGGAGGAAGTAAGCCAGTTGGCGCGTGTGGAACTGGTTGATCGCGCTGATCCGCATCTGCTTCTCGTGATTGTTTTCGTGATGCGACAGCGTGTGGTGCCCGTCCTTCACGCCGATGAACGGGTACGCCTTGTTGCTGCCCTCATTTGCGAACATGAACGTCGCCACACGGGTCGTGTCGGTCTGAAACGCCAGGACCAGCATGTCCGCGAGCAGACGAAGGTGTTCCTCGTAGCTGGAAGGAACCCCCTCGGGCAGGTCGACGTTGATCATGCCCACCGGCTGGTGCTGGCTTTCCGCCTCTGCCCGCTCGACGCGTTGCTCGATCTCCCGAACCGCCGTCAGGTACTCGTCGAGCTTATGCCGGTCATTGCTGGTCAGCTTGCCGACAAGAGCCGACGCATCCTCATGGACCAGGTCCAGGAGGCTGCGCTGATGCCGCAGACGCCGGGCCAGGCCCTCCGCCTTTTCGCGGTCTCCACCGCCACCGAACATCCGTTCAAAGACGGCCCGCGGATTGATCTCCTTGGCCATCGCGGTCGAGTCATTTCGCCAGGACACGTTGTTCGAATACGCGCAGCTATAACCCGAGTCGCACTTGCCGGCCTGCCGCCCCGGTTCCGCACCCACCTCCAGCGACGGTAGCCGGGTCGCCTGTCCGATCGCCGCGGCCGCCACTTGATCCACGGAGACTCCGGCGCGAATTTGGGACCCCTCGCTCTTCAAAGCCTGGGAACCCGTCAGCCAGCTCGCCGCCGCCCGCGCATGGTCGCCAGGTCCATCGCCATTCGCCCGCCCCTTGTCGTGCGTCAAGCCGGTCAGGACCAACATGTCCCGCTTGAACGCCGAAAGAGGTTCCAGAACCGCTGGCAACTCGGTGAGGGCGCCCTCGTACTGGGGTGTCCAATGCGGCATATGAACGCCGTTGGGCACATAGACGAATCCAAGGCGGGTTGGAAACTGGACCGAGGGATCCGCCACGCCCAAAACCCGTGTCACTGACAAGGCTTCCAGCGCTGGAACCGCAACCAGGGCGCCAAGGCCCCGCAAAAAGGTCCGTCTACGGATGAAGGCTCGTGTGTTGTTCATTTTTTGCAGATTCAGGTTGTCGCCTCAGAAACGGTTCGCTGTCGACCACTCCCAGCAGGAGAGCCGAGATCTTAAAGTCATTCTTCTCAAGTCCTTCGACCAACTGCTGCACGGCCTTGCGGTCCGTTGGCTCAAGCCCACGCCCCAAAGCGTACGTCAATAGCTTCGTCGCCAACGCCCGCGGAAAATCCTGGTGCTGCCGGATGATGCCCTTCAATCCCGCGGCGCCCTCAAACTTCCGACCCCCCGGCAGTTCCGCCGAAGTGTCGACCGCATGCGGCCCATCCGCCGTCCGCCAACCGCCAATCCCGTCGAAGTTCTCCAGGGCGAATCCTAGCGGATCCATCTTCTGATGGCACGTCATGCATTCCGGCTTGCTCCGATGCAGTTCCAGGCGCTGCCGCAGCGTCGCCGTCTTCGAAGCTTCCGCGCCTTCCTCAATGGGCGGCACATTGGGCGGCGGTGGGGGTGGCGGCGTGCCCAGGATTTGCTCCAGAATCCATTTTCCACGCAAAACAGGCGCCGTCCGCGTGGGCACCGACGTGATCGTCAGAACACTCCCCATCGTCAAGACCCCGCCTCGAGCCGAACCCGAGGGAAGGGTCACACGCTGGAATTCATCACCGACGATCCCCGGGATGCCGTAGTGCTTCGCGAGCCGCTCGTTCAGAAACGTGAAATCCGAATCAACGAGTTCCTGAACCTTCCGATCCTCCCGGATGACGGCTTCGAGGAAGAGTTCGGTTTCCCGCCCCATTGCCTCACGCAGGGCAGGATCCCAAGTCGGGAACACCGTCGCATCCGGCTCCACCTGGTCCAGATTCCGGGTCTGCAACCATTGTCCGCCAAAGTTCCGAACCAGCGCCGACGACCGCGGGTCCTTGAGCATTCGAAGCACCTGGGCTTCCCGAACCGCCTTCTTCGAAAGCTCTCCGGCCCGTGCCAATCCCAGGAGCGTGTCGTCCGGCATCGAACTCCAAAGGAAATAGGAAAGCCGCGATGCCACTTCGAAATTGTTCAGATCCCGGCCGTCGCCCGCCGCCAGCCGATCCGGATCGACCTCCCACCGGTACAGGAAATGCGGCGATACCAGAACGGCTTGGAGCGCCAGTTGCATGGCCTCCTCAAAGCTGCCCCTGTCCCGCATCACCACTTCTACAAGCTTTACCAACTTCGCCACTTCCCTTTCCGTCGCGGGTCTTCGGTAAGCCCGGCTCGCCAGCTTTCTAAAAACCTCCTTCGCATAGGCCAGTTCCCCGCCGATGGGTGCCCGCTTCGGCAGGATACGCCGGTGCGGTTCAGGATAGTCCTCCGGCGGAGTGTCCAAGGGGCCCACCACCTCGAACGAGGACAAGTAAACGTTACGGTCTCCGTCCGCGTTAAAATTGTTCAGATACGCCACCCCCACGCGGCGAGTGCCTGCCTCTGTTTCCAGGGGGATCTCGAACGTCTCGGGCTTCTCCGCCATCGCACGTATGGATTGGACATGGATCTCCTTCCCGTCCAACCGCACCGCCATACGCGGAAGCTCGGTTCCCGCCTGTTCTCCATAGGCGCGAAGTCGCAGGCGATAACTGCCCTTCGATGGAAACGCCACGTCCGTCGTGATCTCGCCCTCGCGGAAGAATCCCCAGATATCCTCTTCCACCGGCGAAACGGCGTCCGCCTTTGTCGAAAACTTCCCGGCAGGAATCTTTCGAACGCGTTTCAAGGCGGGATCCTCGGTGAGGATGACCCGCTTCGCAATGTCCTCGGCCGCTGCCAGGTACTTCTCCATCAACATTGGAGGCAGCGAAAGCACGTCACCGATGTTGTCGAATCCATATCCGGATTCGTCGTGAGGAAAGGTCGCGTGCGCATCGTAGTCGACGCCCACCAGATCCCGGACGGTGTTGCGATACTCGTTCCGGTTCAAGCGTCTCGCGGTCACCCGCCCAGGATTGGGCACGGTCGCCGCGTCCACTTTCGCCAATTCCGCGTCGATCCATTGCACAAAGCCCCGACGCGACATTTCAGCGGGCTGCCGTTTGCCCTCCGGAGGCATCTCCCTCGAATCCATCGCGGAGCGCACTTTGTCCCACACTTCCCGGTGTTGCGTGAAACCCGGCTCCGTGCCGAAGATCTCTAAATCCAAGTCGCCGCGCTTCTTCTCCCCGCTGTGGCATGTGACGCAGTAGTCCGCGAGAAACGGGCGCACGTGCTTCTCGTACACCACCGAATTGGGCTCCGCAGGAACGTCCTCCGCCGCCCGTCCGCCTTGAAGCATCAGACAACACGCCACCGCGGCAACCACCAGCGGCTTGGGTCGTCGAAATGTCAGGGCAAACATCGGGCCATTATTAGTCGCGATCGGTGGGACCGGCAAACCAACTTTTCGAACAAATCCACACCCCCGCACGCGTCCTCTCACATCCCCAGCACGACACGCCCACAGTCGCCGGTTACCGGAAGAACTCTTTGGCGCGGTCGAGAAAGGACTTGGCGCGGGGATGGCTGTCGTTGTCGCACAATCCTGAAAACTCCTCGAGTTTGGCCCGTTGCTCGGCCGTCAGGTGCGACGGCACCTCCACCGCCACCCGGACCAGGAGGTCCCCACTTCCGTAACCTTGAAGGTTCTTCACGCCTTTTCCCTTCAATCGGAACACCGTCGCCGGCTGTGTTCCCGCCGGAATCCGGATGGACGCCTTGCCCACCAGCGTGGGGACTTCCAATTCAGACCCCAGCGCCGCCTGCGCAAAACTCACCGGGACTTCGCACACGAGGTCATCCCCCTCCCGCTCGAAGATCTCATGCTGCCGGACGTGCAGAATGACGTAGAGGTCGCCGGCCGGCCCCCCACGCACCCCCCCTTCCCCGTGTCCCGGCGACCGGAGCCGTGTGCCCGTGTCCACCCCGGCCGGGATCCGGATCTTGATGCGTGACGTCTTCTCCCGGCGGCCGGTGCCACGGCAGAACTTGCAAGGCTTCTCGATGATCCGACCCGCTCCTTCACAGCGGGAACAGGTCTGCGCGATGCTGAAGATCCCGCGCGACGTCACAACCTGACCGCGTCCGCCACACGTCGCGCACACCTTGAGGTTCGAACCGCTTTCGGCGCCTCGACCATGACAATGCTCGCACGTCTCCGGGCGGGTGAGACTCAGTTCCTTTTCCGCTCCAAGAACCGCTTCTTCCAGCGTGATCTGAAGGTCATAGCGGAGGTCGGCGCCCCGCGAGGGTCCCGTGGGATCCTGGGTTCGGCCCTCGCCGAAGAGTTCGCTGAAAATCCCCCCGGCGGCGCCCCCGCCGAAGACCTCGCGGAATATCTCGAACGGATCGTGGAATCCGCCTCCCCCGGAAGCCCGTCCCGCGCCTGCCCGCATGCGCGGGTCAAACGCAGCATGGCCATGCTGGTCGTAGGCCGCCCGCTTCTGGGGATCGCTGAGAGCCTCGTACGCTTCCCCCAATTCCTTGAACTTCTCCTCCGCCGATTTGTCGCCCGGGTTCTTGTCGGGATGGTATTTGAGAGCCTGTTTTCGATAGGCCTTCTTGATTTCGTCGGCGGACGCCTCCCGGGTCACGCCCAGGACCTCGTAGTAATCGCGCTTGGACATGGCTCAGGACGCCTTGGGTTGGCGCGCGACCACCACGTTCGCGGGTCTCAGGAGACGCTGCTGCAATCGATAACCCTTCCTCAACTGCTGGAGTACCTGGCCTTCAGGCACATCCATCGTTTCG
>JBBQIU010000269.1:0-5305 GCA_038325245.1 Verrucomicrobiota bacterium | reverse complement strand
ATCGGCCTGCGGGACCTCCTGCAGCATCTTGCGCTTCGAAGCTCCCTGGCGCCGCCGGCGCATCTGAGACTTCACCTGGGGATTGCCGTCGGAGTTCTTCACCTCCTCCTTCAGCTCCTGCTTCGTCATCATCAGATCCTGGCCGGTCTTCCAGAGCTGGTAGCCGTAATCGAGGGCCGCCACCACGGCGAGGGCGAACAGGATTCGCATCACGATCGTGGCGGAGGATTGCGCCATAAAATTGGAAAGCCGGGCGAGGTCCACCGGGGACAGGAAGATCGGATCCTTCATGATCTGGCGGATGACGCCGTAGGTCAGCCCCAGGACCACGGCCAGCTTCAGGACCGCGATGAGGGACGTCTGCCCGGCGTTCATCGAGAAGATGCGCTTGAAGCCCTCCATCGGGTTGACCCGTGTCCAGTTCAACTCGAGGGCCTCGGACGCCGTCCGGAATCGGCTTTGCAAGCCACCGGCCAGAAGTCCTCCGATGATGGTCCCCGCGAGCACGGGCCATACACAGGACCCCACCACGAGGAGGCTCTTCAGCAAGTACCCCTGCAAGGCCAACGGTGATAAAGGCATCTCATGGAGATGCCCCAGCGATGCTGCCAGCATTTGCACCAGCGACTGCCAGATGTCCCGCCCGCTGAACATCAGCGCCGTGAACGCTCCCCCCAGCACGAACACGGTCTGGATCTCGGCGCTCCGCGCGAACTGGCCCTTTGACTGCGCGTCCTCCAACCGGCGCTGCGTCGGTTGCTCAGTCTTTTCTCCAAGTTGTTCGCTCATGGTCGGCTCCAATGGAACCGTCGCTTCGGCCCGCCCAGGCTCACCCGCGAGGTCAACCTCCTGCTCCGAGTATCTGGGCCAGACGCAGCAGATCGTCGGGCAAACGCCTCAAATGATTGACGATGTGCTGGCCCATCACAGGAATCGCGACGGCGAACAACGCCACCCCGGCCAGGATCCGGACCGAGAAGCTCGCCGAGAACACATTCATCTGTGGAATGGCCCGGCCCAGCACGGAGAACACCAGCGAAAGGATGAAAGACAGGGCGAGAATCGGGGCCGCGATCTGCATCGCCGCCACGAAGAGCCCGCCCATCCACGTCATCACGTTCCGGATCAGCGCCTCGCTCAGGTGCGCTGCCCCCACCGGCACCAGCGAATAGGTTCGATTCAGACCCACCAGCAGCCAGTGGTGAAGGTCCAGGCAAAGCCACATCACCGTCGCCAGGTAGTTCAACAAGACTCCCGGAACAGTGGCCTGCGAACTGGTCAGCGGATTGTAGGACGGCGGAAGACTCAGCCCGATTTCCGTCGTGATCACGCTCCCTGCAATCTCCAGCGCGAAGAACAGCATCCGGCACAGGAATCCGAGAAGCAGTCCGACCGCGACCTCCTGGAACGTCACCACCACCAGGTCCGGCAGACGCCAGTCCACGACGGAAATTTCCGGAAGCCCCGGCGCCAGCATGAACGCCACCGCCGCCGCCATCGCCACCCGGATTCGCGCCGAAACGAAGAGGGCGGAGAAGACGGGAAACAACATCAGCAGGGCACCCGCCCGCAGGAAGACCATCCACCAGGTGGCAAGGAGCGCCTCGTTCATGTTTTTGTCCAGTCATGGTGTCTCTAGCGCACCATCTCCGGTATCCGCTGGATCACTCCGGCGGTGAATTCCATCGTTGTCCGCAACATCCACGGCAGGAGAAGCACCAGGACCGCGACGATCGCCAGGGCCTTCGGCACGAAGGTCAGTGTCTGCTCCTGGATCGATGTCACCGACTGGAACAGGCTCACGCCCAGGCCAATGACCATCCCCACCAGAAGGATCGGCGCCGCCAGGACCACCGCCTGCAGCATCATCGCCTTGATCAGTTCCGTTGCGAATTCAGGTGTCATGGTTTCTTCCTTCTCCCCCCGCTGTTCCACGGCGCTCCCCCGTCAGCCCCCAAAGCTCAGCACAACCGACCGCACCACCAGGTTCCAGCCGTCCACCAACACGAACAAAAGGATCTTCAAGGGGAGCGAAATCGTCGTCGGTGGCATCATGAACATCCCCATGCTCATCAGCACGGTTGCCACCACGAGATCAATGAGGATGAACGGGACGAAAAGCAGGAACCCCATCTGAAAGGCCGTCCGCAACTCGCTCATGATGAACGCCGGCACGACCACCTTCAGCGGAAGTTCCTCCGGCGGCGTCGGACCCAGCTTCGCGATCCCCACGAACAACTCCACGTCCTTCGGCCGCGTCTGTCCCAGCATGAACTCCCGCACCGGCACCGTCGCCCGTTCCAACGCCTCCGCGCTCGTCAACTGCCCATCCCGATACGGCCGCAACGCGTTGCTTTCCACGTTCTGCCACACCGGATTCATGATGAAGAAGGTCAGGAACAACGAGAGGCCGATAATGATCTGATTGGCCGGCGCTCCCTGCAGAGACAAGGCCTGGCGCACAAAGCTCAGGACGATCGCGATGCGCGTGAAGCTCGTCATTAACAGTACGATCGACGGCGCCAGCGAAAGCAACGTGATGGCAAACAACACCTGGATCGCGGAGTCGACCTGCCCCGGCTTCCCCAACCCATCCAGGCCGATGTTCAACTGAAGTGGGTTCCCCGCCGCCTGGCCCCACGCCGACACCCCGAAACCCGACAGCCCGGCCGCGATGCCGAGAAGCAGGATGCATCTCCAGCGCGACCCAGCACCCGCCCACGCCCCCGCCGTGCAGGGTCCCGCTTTCGTAGTCTGGCAGGTCGCTATCATGAGCGTCGCCCCAGTACTTCCCGGAGCGCCACCATGAAGTCCGGCCGTGCAACCCTTGAGGGTCCCGCCGCCACAGCCTCTGCCTCATCCGCCTCGTCCGCTTCGGGAAGATGCGTCAGGAGCGTCACCCCGGTGGGCGCCGCCGACAGCAGCATCCGTTGCTTACGGTAGCCAACCACCACCAGGCTCTGTCGGACACCGAGGGATTTCACCTCGAGCACGCGCAGATCCGGGGCAGCCGCCCCGGTTGGGATCATCCGGCGCCAGTTGCGCACGCCCCATACTCCTGCGAAGAAAAGCCCCAGGACGAACAAAAGGGCTCCCATCACGCGCAATAATGAGAGGCCCGCCGACGGCAGATCCGCTTCTGCGGTCCCGACAACCATCGCCGAATCGGCGCCCAGCGCACTCCCACTCGTCAGGACCAGGAGCAACAAGGACCCGAACCAAGCACCCCACGACGTCGATGCCGCTCGGAGATCTCCGTAGGGAATTCCGCCTAAGGCCTCACAACGGCCTTCCCGGACCTCCTTCTCACTCCCACGCCATTCTTGTTCATGAGGAAAGCTTTGCCGCACAAGCCCCAAGCAAGCACCGCGTGTGCCAGGTCTTCCTTGCCTGAAAATCCAGTTGCAAACCTCTTACTCAGCCCGCGACAGGAGGAAGTTGCCGCTCAGGGTCCTCGGCCCGGCAACCTTCGTCCGATCCAGATTCAAGATCGTCTCTTCTTCTGAATATCAATCTTACTCTTAATCCTAATCCTAATCCTAATTCTCTTTGGATTCTATTTCCCAATGCTCTCGCATTCCGGATCTGGATCCCGAACTCAGGTGGCGAGGAAGAGGGATGCGGAGGGGGGAGAGCTTAGGATTAAGAGTAAGATTAAGACATGGAGTAAGAGCCCGAGATTGGGCCCTGGCTAACCTGGGGAGTTCAGCGTTGCCTCCCTCGACTACACCGCTACCCCAAGAAGCTCCGTGATGCGGATTCCGAAGCGGTCCTCGATGACGACCACCTCTCCGCGCGCGATCCGCTTCTGGTTCACGAAGAGCTCGACGGGCGCGTCGGAAGCCTTGTCCAGTTGCACCACGGAGCCCGGACAGAGCTGGAGCACTTCACGCATGGGCATCTGGCAGGCGCCCAGTTCGACGGTCAATCTCACGGGAACATCCAGGAGCACACCGAGATTGGCGGGGAGGTTTGAGGGGGAATCCATATAGTTTCTTTCGATTATTGCTTCCAGATGGTGACCAGTTCGACGGCCAGCTTTTCTCCCGAGGAACCCAGTCGGCCCTTAAATCGGGGAACATCCGCGAACCGCACCGTCACTTCGTCGACACAGCTCCGATCCAGCGGGACCACGTCGCCGACCTTGAGATTGGATAACTCCCGCGCCGTCAGTTCGACACCTTCCCATTCGGCGGTGAGAGTCACGGGGACATCTGCGAATCGCGGATTCCACGCCACTTTCTCGGTCCGAACGGCGGGAGCGCCGGATGTCGCCTTCTCAGAGGCCTGCCCAAGCGTGAGGATCAACGGTTCGATCGTGTAATGAGGAAAGGCGATCTGGATCGACTCCTCGCATTCGCCGAGGCGTGCGTTCAAGCGGAGAACCAGCATCACCGAGTCATGCGGCGACGTGCGGAGGAACCGACCGCTGTTCTCGTTTCCCAGGATCAGGGCCTTCAATTCCTGAGTTCCGGACCAGTAGCTGGCCCATTCGCTCAGGATGACCTGGACGGCCTGACTCAGCAGTGCGATCTCGATTTCGCTGGGCTCACCCTCCGCGGGCAACGCCTGGGCCGGGCCGCCGAGAAGGCGATCCACAATTGTCATCGCCAGCTTTGACGGCACGTCGACGACACAGATGCCGGGCAGAGGCTCGATGCGAAAGAGAGTGAGATGGGTTGGGTCCGCGAGCCCGGCCATGAAGGCGCGGTACGGCACCGTGTCGAGTTTTCCGAGCTGCAGGGAAAACTCCATCCGAAGGTAAAGGGAAAGCCGGGCCGAAAGGGCCCGGACAAATTCCTCGTGACGAACGCGCATGCGCCGAAGTCCGCCGGGGGAGAAGTAGGCCGGGTTTCGGAAATCGAGGGGTTGCACCGCTGACGCGGGCGTCAGGCCCCTGCCCACTCCCGCACGATGCACCCAGACCTCTGATGGCCCGGGGCCACCGGAGGAGGCCGGCAGTTCCCCGGAGCCAGGGCCGGACCCTGCACCCGTCAGCGGGGCTTCCGCCCCGACGTCGACGGGAGCCGCCTGGGAAGCGAGATGATCAGGTTCCTCCTCCATTGCGTTACGTTCCGCGGATCACTGGATAGCCAGTTCCGTGATGAAAAGTTCCTTTACGGCATTGGGGCCCAGGACGTTATTGAAGACCGAGAGCAGTTCCGCCCGGACCTCGTTCCGGGCGCCCGGCTTCTCGAGATCAGAGATGGTCTTGTTGCTCAGCGTGCCGGTGGCGACATCCAGGAGTTGATCACGGCGTTCGTCGATCTTGGCCTTAAAGTCGCCCCCGGAGCCGACGAGCGTG
>JBBQIU010000268.1:0-5326 GCA_038325245.1 Verrucomicrobiota bacterium | reverse complement strand
AGCCAGTCGGCAAAGGTTTCGCGCCGACCTTGCCGGAAATCGGTACCCTTGGGGGCAAAAGGGAAGCCGGGTGTGACGGGTTGTTTTTTCGAGGGTCGTTTGGGATCTCCCGTAACCAGGACGTAGTTCGTCTCGGACGCGCGTTTGGCGTCCTCGACCACGGTCCAGAACACCGGGAGTGGCTCCGGGGGTTTGAGTTCCCCGATCTGCTTCAGGAATTCGTCGTATCGCTTCACCTCCTCCGGCGTCATCACCTCTTTGATCTTCGGTGGATCGATGCGGAGGATCGGATAGTAATCGTCGTAGACGGCCTGCTCGGCCGCGTTGCGCGCCTTCTCGGGCTTGCGGATCGCCGCCTGGACATCGGCCGGGAATGTTGCCAGCCGTACCTCGTAGAGCCGGTCATGGTGAGGTCGGATGTACTCCCGCATGGCCTCCACCAGGCGGCTGAGTCTCCTCTCGTGTTCGTCGACCTTCCGACCGTGGGCAAAGATCTCATCAGGCGTCGCCAGGTCCTGGGATCGCAGCACCAGCGGATCGAAGAGCGACTTGAGTGAGTAATATTCCGCCTGCGAGATGGGATCGTAGAAGTGATCGTGACAGCGGGCGCAACTTGCGGTCATGCCCATGAACGCGCTGGAGATCGTCTCGGCGGCGGAGAAGGCCAGCAGTTGGTCGTCATCGGCGACCGAAGCAGCGCCACGCGCCAGAAACCCAAGTGCGAAGCGATCCTCCGGCCGTGGTTCGACCGGAGTCAGGTGTCCCGCTGCGGAGATGATGCGCCGCTCGGCAGCCCGGTTGCCCGTGATCTGCGCCCGCACGAACTGGTCGTACGGAAGGTCGTGATGGATCGCTGACACCACCCAATCCCTCCAGTAGTGAATGCCAGGGCTCGCGGGCATGTTCTCGTCGAAATCGGCATAGCGAAGGACATCCATCCAATGCCGCCCGTACCGGACGCCGTGCTGTTCGCTGGCGAGCAGCCGATCGACCACCGTTTCCATAGCCGTTCCCGAGGTGTCCGAAAGGAACGCCTCCTGTTCCTCAACGGTCGGGGGCAGGCCGATCAGATCCAAGGTCACGCGACGCAACCATGTCCGCTTATCCGCGGGGTCAAGGGGTGTTGTGCGGATCTCGCGTTGGGATGCGGCGAGAAAGGCGTCAATGGGATGCGAGGATGTCGCGCTTCCGCTGGGGAGTTCCGGTCGCGTGACGGAACGGAGGGACCAAAGCTCCTCCGCCTTGAGTGCTTCCGCGCCGACGGCCACCGCGGCGGATAGCGCGAGAATCGCCCCGATCAGGAAGGAGGCTGAGGCTCTCCCGAGCAGGCGACCCGGCGTCGCGGTTACAGGACAGCCAAGGGGAATCCTCCTGGGTTGGGCGTTCATTTGCATGGGAACACACCGACACCAACACAACAGGGCCACTCAGGCAATCCTGAGGCGTCCCCGGGACGCGCCTTTCGAGAATAAGAGGTGCAGAACCTGAAGGTGTTTGGCGAAAACCAGGACGAGGCGGCATTCGCGACCTCCCCGAGCGGAGATGAGGCCCTTGGGAATGCTCTTCGTGTTCTTCTGGGTCGTCAGATGGATCGTTCGGGACCCGATTCTTCCTCCGTCTTTTCGGCTCAACACCATGGTGCTTCTCTTCGCCACAAAGAACGCAGGGAACGCAGAGATATGGAAGGACGGGATCGCCTTCCCAGGCCCACCCATCCCCCCAAAGGGCGAAAAAACGGGAGAGGCGTACTCCTGGGGATCCATCATCCCCTTCCTCCGCAATCGGTGATCCGTATTGAAGGACGCGTCCTGCGGCGTCCCCGGGGCGTCATCCGGGTCACCACCAGCGGAACTCCGGGTCGGGGGCGGGTGATTGTTGCCACTTCTCGTAACCCGGCGGGAAAAGGTAGTTCTCCACGTGCCCATCGCCGAAGAGCATGTTGAAAGTCCGCTTTCCCTTGTAGTTGTGCCAGACGCTCTTCTGGTCGCCGGGGTCCCGGGTCCCGTGCCACGGCCAGTCCCCCTGAACGATCTTGTTGGCTGCACTGCGGCCGATCTCACTGGTCTTCATCGGAGCGGCCTCCGGGGTGCCGCGAGGGGCCTTGCTGTCGCCGGTGACATGCTTCACCCGGAACCAATCGACGGCCCACATGTTCATATAGCTGTTGCCCCAGCCCTCATAGGCCGTCTTCGATTGAGGCCAATAGGAATCTCCCTTGTCCGCAGGACATCGAAACGCCGCAACGTCGCCCACGTAGGGATTGAGGGGGCGAAGGTTGGTTTGGAGGACACCCGGTCGCCATGCAACGGCTTTGGGGACGAGATTCCCCCCGACGCTCTGCCAGTCCTCGTGCGTGGGAAAGTAGTCCCCGTGATCGTCGGCATACATATGGTAGCCGAGGCCGATTTGATGTTCGTTGCTCGAACACTTGGCTTGATTGGCCTTCACCTTCGCCCGTGCAAGGGCGGGGAGCAGGATGCTGGCCAAAATGGCGATGATCGCGATGACGACGAGCAATTCGATCAGGGTAAAGCCGAGAAGGGGCCGTGGCGCTTCATGGAGAACCGGCACTCTGCCGGATCCGCCTTGGCCGCGTAATGGGTACCTTTGCGCCAGCATTGCATTGCGACATGGCGACGCGCGACATCGCGACCCTGTACCGGCAAGTTGTCGGTAATCTGTGAATTTCCCTCTGAATCTCCCTCTCAATCCCAATCGAACGTGGGCCGCCGGTTCCACGTCACACAACGGCGCGAACGCTTTCGTCGGCGTCCGATGCCGTTCGGACGACCTTGGTCACAGCGTCCCCGGCGCGGATCTCGCCCGATTGCACGACCCGCGCATGGATGCCCCGCAGATGGAGCCGCTTACCCTCGGGCGAATTCACCCACGCCAGCGCCGCCACGCCGTAGTGTTCCGCGAACTTGCGGCATCCGTTGTGGGGCTCGGGGGTGATCTCCAAAACGACCGATCCGATCCGCAACTGATCACCCGACTGGAGGTTGTCCTCCCCCAAGTGGAGGTCGACGTAGAGTTGGTCCCCGGCCAGGGTCCATCGGTTGCGGTCGCCCGCCAACAGCCTCACTGCACGGGAATTCATGAGGGTCACCTGGGAGGCCTGCTCGGCCATGCCTGGTAATGGCGGCGACGGGAAGCGGCCGATCCAACGGTCGCCCACCGCGCCACCCACGACGTCGAAGCGACAGGAGGTGAGATCCAGACGCGAAGTCGGCTCGGGGCGGACGACAATGGCGTCCACTCGGCCGGTGTCCCGCGGCGACTGGAGAATGTCCGCAAGTCCCGCCTTCAACTCATCGGGTGTCCGGTGCATGGCGGACGCTAACCGGATTTCGGGAGTCGCTGCAACGCGGCGTGTGGCAGAGGGTGGCAAAGCAAGCCCAACCTCAAAGAGGTTGGGTGGCCCCCTGGGCTTCGGTACGGAATCCCGTAGGAACCCTTCAGACAGAAACCGGCAGACCTCCAGCCGTCCTGCGGTAAACGTCGCCCACCCACCAACACCCTGCGCATGCACGGCGGGCGGGCAGCCGGCTGGGCTTGGTTGGTGTGGAGAAAGCCCTTGCGACGACCCTGGCGGGAAACTAGGTTCGCAGCCCGGTTGGGAACGAGATTCGGTCGCCCGCCGGAAAATGGGTTGGTAGCTCAGTCGGTAGAGCAGCGGCCTTTTAAGCCGTTGGTCGTGGGTTCAAGTCCCACCCAACCCACCACTTCAAAACCTCAGAAAAAGCCCGTCATTACAGGTCGAAGTGGACTTCCCTGCCTCGCCCTTCCAATCGACTCCAATGAGGTCCAATCGTGTCGAATGCGCGGAAAATGACAAATAATGACAAATCGGTGGGGATGGATTTGTGTCGGATTCCGAGGCCGGCCATGGGGCCGGTCGAGAAGGTGCTGGGCGCGGTGGCACTGAGCGGAGGTCAAGGTCGGTGAAGGTGGTCTTGTTCGCGTGGCGGAGCGTGGTTAGCTTGCTGGCGTGAGCGTTACCCTTGAATTCGATGAGCAGACCCTCAACTGCCTCCCGCTGGGTCCTGGAGAGCGTGAGCGGGCGATGCAAATCGAACTGGCTTGCCGCTTCTACGGGAATGGCTGGCTGACGCTAGTGTAGTGTCTCGCAAACGACTGGAGTTATTTTCCCTTGTTTTTGCGCATTCGAGGGCGAGTGCAACCGGGTTTGATCTTCTCCAAGGTCTGTCTGCAACGGCTCAACTTTTCGACGATCGAATCCACGGTCGCCGTCCACACGAGCGGCTTCGGGTCGGTGTTCCACGCTGCGAGGAACTCATTAATTGCCACTTTTAAATCGTCCACACTGACGAAGACACCGCGACGGATACGTTTGCCCGTCAATTCCCCGAACCAGCGCTCGACCAGATTCAACCAACTCGAACTCGTTGGAATGAAATGGGGAATGAAGCGGGGATGCCGCTTGAGCCAATTCTGTACTTTCGGATGCTTGTGAGTGCCGTAGTTGTCCATGACCAGGTGGAGCTTCAGGTCGCCCGGAAACTCCACATCCAGGCGTTGCAGGAATTTCAAGAACTCTTGGTGGCGATGCCGAGCGTAACACTGTCCGATGACTTTGCCCTGCGCCACCTCAAGGGCCGCAAAGAGCGTTGTCGTTCCGTTTCGCTTGTAGTCGTGGGTCATCGTACCACAGCGCCCCCGCTTCAGCGGTAATCCCGGTTGCGTGCGATCCAAGGCCTGAATTTGGCTCTTTTCGTCAACGCAGAGCACCAGGGCCTTTGCCGGTGGATTCAGGTACAGCCCGACCACGTCGGTTAATTTTTCAAGGAAGCGTGGGTCCCGTGAGAGTTTGAAGCCTTTAGTGCGATGGGGCTTGAGCTGGTGGCTCTGCCAGATCCGGTTCACAGTGTCTTTGCTCACGCCATGTTCCTTGGCCATCGAGCGGCAACTCCAATGCGTGGCGCCTGCCGGGTGACTTTGAAGAGTGCTGTCGATGATCGCGGCTACTTTGCTATCCGAATAGGTGAGCTTTCGTCCACGACCCGGACCTACTTCCCAAAGGCAGTCGGAGCCCTCTTTGCGGAAGCGCCCACGCCAAAGCGCGACTGTCTTGAAGTTGATCTGGAGATCCTCGGCAATGACCTGGTCCTGCCATCCATCGGCGGCTGCCAGAATGATGCGACATCGCTGCGTCACCTGCTGCGGGGTCCCATGCGCGCCAACCCAACGTTGGAGTTCGAGACGGTCGGGCGGTTCGAGGCGAATGGGAGCGGCAACGCGAGGCACTTGGTCAAAATACACGATCAAACCTATACCTCCAGGCATTTGTGCGACACTACACTAG
>JBBQIU010000267.1:0-5341 GCA_038325245.1 Verrucomicrobiota bacterium | reverse complement strand
ATGGCGTTCCTCACGGCGCCGGTGGTGGCATCCAGTAGGTAAAGGTGGTTCCAGCCGCTGCGTTCCGACATCCAGACCAGTTCCCCCTGGGCATCGAGAAACTCGAGATAGGTCTTGTTCGAGTAATCGAAGAACGTGGAGACCTGCTCGTCGACGAGTGGTTTCACGGCCCCTGAAGTGGCGTCCACCGCCAGCACGCGCATCACCTGATGGCCGCGTTGATTGTGGAGAAAGGTGAAACGGCCGCTGTCCGGAGCCCATCGGAATTCGCTGAGTTCCCAGGGGTTCGCAAAGGATTCGCCGGAGACGGGTATTTCGCAGGCGCTGGCGATGTCGAACAGGCGCGGGGATTGGGTCGGCAGTTCATCGCCGGCCTTGAGGTAGGGGTAGGAGGAGAGCCGGGGTTGGAGTTGATCGGCGGGCGATGACTCGATGAGTTGAACGCGGCGCTCGGGGACCGTGCGGGTCTGGAGGGCGACGATCTTTCTGGAATCCGGCGACCAGAAGACTTCGGGCAGGGAGTAGGGCGCTTCAGCGAGGTCGTAGTCCATGCCGACGAGTCGGGCCCGCTGGGTGTCCTTGCGAAACGTATGTCCCGGGTTGGCGTCGAAGCTGAGGGGGATTTCCGAGCCCGATTTCGAATCGCGCACCCAGAGGTTGTGGTCGCGAACGAATGCGGTACGGGCGCCATCAGGGGATCGGACTTCCCGGGGTTGTTCGCGCGCAGGCTCGGTGCGGCGACGACGGCGTTGGTCCGGCGGTCGATTGTCGATGACCGCCCGGCGGGCCTCGCGGGTGGCCTCGAACACCGCGACAATGGACGTGTCACGGACGGCGGCCCAGACATGTCCGGTGAAGGTGTGCTGTCGGCGGGTTTCTCCCGGTTTCAGGGTGCCGTACGGCTGGCGATTGCCTTCGGGATCGATCCAGAAGAGTTGGACCTCGGCAGTGGATCGATTGTCAAAAACGACGCTGGTCTCGGGGCCGGTGCTTCGCGAGGGGCGCGTCTCTATTTCATCGTTGAGGGTGTCGTCGTCGGCAGGTTCGACGGCGTTGAGTTCGTAGGTGGCGAGGTTGAGCCGCCAGGCCCCGTCCGGTCCGGAGAGGGTGACGGCTCCGAAGTCATCGGCGAACTCGAGGCGGTCGACGGGCAGGGTATCCGGGGCGATGCCGCGATTGAGGACTCGGGAGAGTTCGGCGGCGGCCCGGGCATGATCGAAGGCGGGCTGCCGGGAGCCGCTGGGTGCGTCGACAAGGACGAAGGTGCGGGCCTCGGCAGGGAGGTTGTTGCGGTACCAGAAGCGGTCATTGGCGGCGAACCAGTGGGGCTCGATCGTGTCGCGGTAGACGCGGGGCGCCGCGGGGGCAGCGGGATGCGCCGCGAACGAGAACAGCGCGAGGGCGAGGGGATGAAGGAGGAACAGAAATGGGAATCGAATACCAGGGCGCACGGGTCGAGGGTGCGCGAGGAAGGGTTGGGAGGGAAGGCGGGGGCTTTGGAAAGCGGGGGTGCCTAATTGAAATGCGCTCGGAGAAGGCATGTGCAGCCGGGCTTGAGAGTCCCCTCCCAGTCGGATTGGCCCCTAGTATCCCAACGCAACTCGGGGATGCATTGGTGGGAGGAGGCGGAGAGGTCGGGTTGGTATGGGATGCCGGCGGCGGCTAGGCTTCGGGGATGTCGGGTGGCACACAACGGGGGATGCGGGTGGATCAGATGCTTTCGCGATTTGGCTATTGTTCGCGAAGGGAGGCCGGGATGTGGGTCCGGCGAGGCCGGGTGGTTGTGGAAGGACGACAGGTGGACGACACCTCGGAGCGGGTGGATCCGGGAGGAGTGCGCGTGGATGGGGAGCCGCTGGAAGGGGCGGATGGTCTTCTGGTAATGCTGCACAAGCCGGCGGGCGTGGTTTGTTCGAGGTCCGAGGGGGAGGGTGCGAGCGTGTATACATTGCTGCCCGACCGCTGGTCCCAGCGGAACCCGCCGGTGACGACGGTCGGGCGGTTGGATCGGGACACGACGGGCTTGTTGCTGGTTACGGACCTTGGCGACTGGGTGCATCGATGGACGTCACCGAAGCATCACGTGGAGAAGACGTATGAGGTGACGTTGGATGGGGACGGGGACCCGGCGTGGATCGAACGGTTTGCGAGCGGCACGCTGATGTTGGAAGGGGAGGAAAAACCCTGCCTGCCAGCGCGACTGGAGTGGGTGACGGAGCGGGAGGCTAAGTTGCATCTGGTGGAGGGCCGATTTCACCAGGTGAAGCGCATGTTCGAGGCGATGGGTCGGGAGGTGATGCGGCTGCACCGATCGCGATTCGGTGAGTACGAACTCGGTGACCTGGCTCAGGGGGCTTGGCGGAGCCTGCCTTTGCCCGGAGGCTGAAGCGACCGGTTGGCTGGGTGAGATTATCGACCTCCCGGCTTGGGGGGCGGAACAAGGTAGGCGTCGAATTCGTGGCGGAAGTGGGGCGGAATGAGAGCCTTGAACCGGGCCGCCTTCGGCCGGTCGAAGTCCGAGTCGAGGATCTGGGCGACAGTGTGAAGGCGGGCGATGACGGCGGAGCGGCCGTGGGGGATGGCGAGGTCGACCATGTCGCGGAGGGGACGGAGTTGCGTGCTCAACTCGACCATCAACTCGGGGATGCCGACGCCTGTCTTGGCGGAGACGAAGGCGGCATGGGGATGAAGTTCGCGGAAGCGTTGGACGGACACATCCGCGCCGAGGCAGTCGATTTTGTTGAAAACCATCAGGATCGGCTTCTCGGCCGCGTGGATCTCAGACAGCACGGTATTCACCGCGGCCATCTGTTCGTCGGCCTTGGGATGGCTGACGTCGACAACATGGAGGAGGAGATCGGCTTCGACGACCTCCTCAAGGGTGGCCTTGAAGGCCTCGACGAGGCGGTGGGGGAGCTTGCGAATGAAGCCGACGGTGTCGCTGAGGAGGACGTTCTGGTTGGTGGGGAGGCGGAGTCGGCGCGTGGTGGGGTCAAGGGTGGCGAAGAGCTTGTCTGCGGCGAGGGCGCTGGCGCCGGTGAGGGTGTTGAGGAGGGTGGATTTGCCGGCGTTGGTGTAGCCGACGATCGAGGCGAGGGGCCATTGATGGCGTTTGCGGCCGTCCCGTTGGGTGGCGCGTTGGCGGCGGACGACGTCGAGTTCCCGGAGAAGTTTCTCGATGCGTTCCTGGACCTTGCGGCGGTCGGCCTCCAACTGGGTTTCGCCCTCGCCACCGCGCATGCCGATGCCGCCCTTCTGGCGTGAGAGATGGGTCCAGAAGCGGGTGAGGCGCGGCAGGAGGTGCTGAAGCTGCGCGAGTTCGACCTGAAGCTTGCCTTCCCGGGTCCGGGCGCGCTGACCGAAGATGTCGAGGATCAGTTGGGTGCGATCGAGGATCTTGAGTTCGAAGACCTGCTCGAGGCTGCGGCCTTGGGCGGGCGACAGTTCGTCGTCGAAGATGACGGTGTCGACGGATTCCTCGTGGCAGCGGGTGGCGAATTCCTGGGCCTTGCCGGGACCGATGAAGGTCTTGGCGGTGGGTTTCTCAATCTTCTGGGTGCCGGTACCGACGACTTCGGCGCCGGCGGTCAGGGCGAGTTGAGCGAGTTCGGCGAGCGAATCCTGCACATCCCATTCCGATCGCGACTTGAACTGGGCGCCGATGAGGAAGGTGCGTTCGCTGGTTTGAACGGCGTTGGCGGAGACGAGGGCCTTCAAGGGGTGGGGTTCTACCGCCAAACGGGCGGATTGTCCAAGGGAGGAAGAGACTACGGGTTCTCGGGAGGTGGATTCGTCGGGTCGGGCGGGGGCGGCGGGATAAGCCCGTAACGTCGCATGAGGGCGGGCGACATCTGGAACTTTGGCGCCGCGTTGGTCGTACCCCGGGCGTGGTTTCTGAGCGTGGCATTCCAATCCGCGGTTTCGGCGTCGCTGGCCGGCTGGGGCCACAGCCCATCCCGCCCCCGCCACCAGAAATGAGTTCGGCTGCGCGCATGCGAATCCCTTGGGGTCCCGTCGCCACCGTCGTCGACTCGGTCCTGTCCGGCGCTCCAGAGCCGGGGCGAACCGTCCGGCTCGAGCCGATAACGCGCGGGTTGGCCATCGGTAAGGTCGACGGGGACGGTCCCGAGGTACTCGGGAACGAGCGCTTCGAGGGAATCGGGGTATCGCCCGTGCTGGCGTTGATAACGCTGCAGGGCGATGTCGGTGCGGAGGAGGGTGCGCTGGATTTCGACGGTGTAGGCTTTTTCAAGGGCGCGTTGGAACGTGGGGATTGTCGTGCGGGCGAACACGTTCCGGCTCCAATCGAGCAGTCCCGTGCTGGGTAGAGTCTCCTCCGCGAATCCATCGGGCACCGCCGGGCCCATGCGATGCTCGTGGATGATCTTCCGGCTCGAGTCGATCAACTCCTGCATGCCATCCAGGTAGCCGGCGATGGCCTGGTCGCTAAAGGCGAAGCGCCAGACGGGCAGGAGGAGGTACTTTCGAATGGAGGCGGCGAGGGCGCTCGTCATTTTGTCGGCGAGTTCTGCGGCGGCGTCGAAACTGTCAGGGAGGGTGAACGGGACGGAACCCCCACCGATCCCGCCCGTGAGACCATCCAGGAATTCGGCAATCTCAGTGGCACGCATGTTCCGCATGGTCACGAGGCCGAACGCGCGTTCGCCTTCAAGACTGGTGACCATGGTCTGCAGGGGATTGTCGCGGGGTAGGGCTGCGTCGAGGCGGCTGAGTTGTTCGTCGTTCCACGAGTGGCTGTGCAGGACGTCCCAGGCGCGGTTGAACGTGATGGTCAGCAGGGCGACATGGATCAGTTGGCTGATCACCAAGGGCTCGACGGCGACGGCGCTCGCGGACCGTCCCATGGCTTCCAAGTCGGCCAGGGCCACCTCGAAGTCACCCTCCCGGGCGGCGAGGGCGGCGGAGATGTTCATCGCGGTGCAGGCGCCCTTCAACTTGGACAGATGCGGAAGCAGCATATTGAAGCCGTCCGAGTAGTTCAGGGTGGGGCGGCATTCCGGCAGGGAGAGGGCGTCGCGGACCTCGGCGAGATTGGCCTCATTCCGGGTCACCCACGCTTCGACGGCGGGCCACGGGTTTGTGCTCCCGCGGCCGCTCGCATCCCAGATTTCGATCCTAGCCGAAGGAATCGCGCGTCCGGGGGCGATGCACTGCATGGCCGGGACAAAAACCTGGGGGGGCTTGTTGAGCCGATCGGTCGCGAGCGTGAGGCGATCGATTCCGTTGGAGGCGGGGGCGGGGGGTGGAGGAGCGATTGTGGCGATGTCGAGGCGTTCGTTTTGTGCGGACAGGCGGGCGATCGTCTTGGCGAGAAGTCGTT
>JBBQIU010000266.1:0-5357 GCA_038325245.1 Verrucomicrobiota bacterium | reverse complement strand
AATACTGGCAAAACGAAACCTACGGACGGAAAACCGTGTCACTTTGACGCAAAGACACCCCAATATCTAGGTCAACACCAAAGCGTTGCGGCCGAAATTTCATTTTTCGCAAAGTAGAAACCGTCATGCGCTTGTTTTAGGCCTAGGCGTGGAGGCAATGGGGTCGTGGAGGCAATGGGGTCAAACAGCAACGTTTGACATTCCTTTCTCATCAAGCAGCGTGCCATCTCCGCAATCTGATCGGCATGGTCACACTGTCGAATGTAAATGTTTGACCCCATTGGTTTTCCCTCTCCCACCCCGACCGAAACGCTCAGTTCGAGTACATCGGGCGCCGGGTGTTGGAATTCCAACGCCGCGGGCAACCGGCGGTGTCCGTCGACACAAAGAAGAAGGAATTGGTGGGCGTTAAAGGGGTCAGTTCTTGATATTGGCTACTACCGTAACGACCCTTCCCACCAACGGAGTCGATTGCCCGGCGTGCGAGCCAGTCGCCTGGCACTTTTCGCACGCGCAGGAGTTGCCAAAATCAAGAACTGACCCCTTTGACAGCGCGCCCACAAAAGCTGCAAAAACGGGCTTGTCTCCGGCGAAAACCGGCGTAATCTCGCCGTTAATGAGCCCGACGCAAAAGCAATTCTCCCTGAACCGCGGAGCGTCCAGAAAGCAAATTCCTATCAGTAACGAGTTGGGAATCTCCACCGAGATGCCGTGGGGGAATGTGTCCTGTTCAGGATTACGCTTGATGGCATAAGACAATCCGAATGATGCTTTACATAAGTTCACCGTCTTCAAGCCTTGCGCATAATTGCGCGGGACATCGTTCCGTTGAGGGACGACGAGGAAAGGCGGGGGAATCAGCCGAGAGGAGGCCGGTGGCTGGCAATGGGAGAGTCGATGGAGGAAGACAACCATGAAGAAACTGAACCGACCGTGGGTAACACTCGGGGCTATCATTGTGGCGGTGGGGGCGGTGGGGGTGACAGCCCGTTCCGGGCCTGAGCCTTCGGAGGTCCTCCAGTCCGGGGACGGCGGGGGGCTGGAGGCGGTGCGAGTGCGGGAGGCGGAGGGGCGGGAATCCACCGAGCGAGAGGCGTTTCAGGCTTGGGCAGCGGAGCGCCAGAGCCTGATCGAGTTACGGAGCGTGGCCACGAGCGAGGCCGAGAAGGAAGCCATCTCCCGACAATTGCGGGGGCTGCAGGCCGTTTGGCACGAGTCGCTGGGAACGTTTTCCGGGGCGGCGGCCGGGGTGACGCCGGGTTCTGGTGGATCGCGGTCGCGGCTAACTCCCGAGGAACGCTCGGCTGTGGTGGCGCGTGAGGTCCGGAGGAATGCCCGCGAGGACCGTCGGCTGATGATCCGGCAGCGAATTCGGGAGATGGATCAGGCGAAGAGAAGGCAGTTGGAGGTGCTACGTCTGGAGCGCGAGGCGATGTGGACGGAACGGCTCGCCGAGGAACGCAAGCAGGCCGTGGCGGCATCGCGGAAACCGCCGGAAGGGGTGGCACGGCCGAAGCGGGAAGCGGGCACGACGCCGTGACTTGGAAGCAAGCGAAGCATCCTGATCGAAAACTCAAGCGCCAATCGAGTTCATGAAATCGAGCCAAGCCACTGGGAACGTAGCGGAGACCCCGGGGTCTCGCGAGGAGTGGGCCGACCGGGGATGGAGGAGCGGGTGTCGCTGGACCGTTGCGGTCGCGAAGACCGTGTTTGTGTGCATCGGTGCGATGCTTTCATTCTCGGCGAAGGCTGACTTCGTGCAACTCAAGTACTACTACTCCCGATATTGGGGGAGTGACACGTCGTGGGGGAACGGGAGGTACTGGGGGGTGGATTATGATTATTACTCATATTCTGGGTACAATCATATTCTGGACTGGAACCGATACGGAACGCGGCGGGAAACTCACTCGTGGTCGTTTTCCTCGGATGGATGGGATGCAAGCGACGGTTACTATAGCAATTGGCAGTCGGTATCCGACGTGACCAACTGGCCTGCGCCCCTCGGCGACGGGACGACCACGGGGGGGTCGACGTGGTCCAACTATTCGGACTGGGCCGGTTCATCGAGTGGGAGTTCGTCCTGGGGTCCCGTCCCCGCGCCGCAGCCGACCATCAACCGGTATCGATACGTGGAGAAGACGTACCCGGACTCTGGTTCGACCGGTGGGACCGGGCCGTTGGGTGGGGATTGGTGGAACGACTGGTGGACGATCCAGGATCGGGTTTCGATTCGGACCCAGCTCGAGTTGGTGGCGGGGGCGGATCCGGACAACTGGGCGCAGTCGTACTTTTGGTTAAACGCCTGGGTTTGGGACAACGACCAGGGTGTGTACGTGCCGAACCCGAGCGTGAGCGTGGTGGGGCAGCCGCTGGATTCGCAGGGGTGCGTTCTGGCCCTGCTGCCGAACAATGCCAGGACGGATGTGACCCCGAGTGTTCCGGCCAGCTACACGGATTACGATTTTGATGTGGGTGCGAGCCGGGCGGAGGTGCGGGCGGGGTCCTTGATCATCAGCATCATTGCCGGGAATCCGGCGTGGCCGGGGCCGCGTCCGACGGGGATGCTGGGTCGCCTGGGGTATAATTCCTGGAATTCGCAAGGGGTACCTACCGACGACCAGATACTGTTCGATGTGCTGATGAATACGCCGTTGGGGCAGGCTGGGGCGATCGCGCTGAATCTTCTCGGAGCCACTCAGTCGCCCTACGGGGAGATCGATACTTCGGCGGGGAATTTGGCCAACGCTTCCGTGGCGGATCGCGAGTGGCTGACCCTTGCTTTCTTGGCGCGTTCGGTGAATGCGCCCCCGCCGGCCACCTTCACTCGTGCCGGGCTGGACTACTGGGCGACGACGTTTCCGTTGAACTACCGGTTGGTGAATGAGTTTGCGGTCAAGGCAGTGGTGGATCAGAGCCTGTATCGGGTCACGCGGACGCCTTATCTGCGGCGGCGATCCGACATCGGCCACACGCTTCTGACCATGACGGGCGGGGTGACGATGCATGTTCGGGTTTCTGGCGTGTGGATGTTCGTTCCCCTCACGGCCGCGCAGGTGAATTGGGCTCTGGGCCTGGGGTCGGCCGCTCCGAATGCTGCCGCCGTTGGAAACGACATGGTGTACGGGGGTGGGAACGGAGCTCCCTCGCTGATGCATCGCACGGCGGGCAGCGCTGGCGTGCTGCTGAATCCTGTGGAGCAGGCGATCATTCGGAAGAGCCCGCCGCCTTTTTTTTCCGAGATCTGGTTTTTCGCGTCGGGGAGCGGGATCAACCCCCAGCATGCACTTTCCCTGAGCTACAAGTCTTGGTTGGGCACCGGTTGTACGTGGCCCGAGGGCTACACCTACCACTACGACTTCCTCACCGGGGTGTACAACCTCGTGATGGTGAACCCTCAGACGCCAACGCCTTTCACCTGTTTTCTGACTCTGCAATGAGATGAGTTCCGAGGGTACGCATCGACCGGGTCGGAGGGGTTGGGTGGTGGGTGGGACGATTCTGGTCCTGGTGGTTGCCGCTTGGACCCGATTCGCCGGGGACCGCAGGGATGGGAACCTTCGATCCGACATCGAGGTGGCGCAGGTGGAAGGTGCCGGGGGATTCCGGAGGCCGGGCGGGGTGGGAGTTGGTCTGGCCTCGTCCACTCCTGGAGGTGTGGGTGACGGGTCGGCGTCGGGGGCTTTGGCGGCGATGGAGGCGGCGGACGCGCGGGGGGAGTTCTTGGGCAAGGTCGGGACCTCGACGCCGGAGGAGGCATGGATGGAGATCCACCGGATTCGGGCGGAGCCGTTTGCCCCGGCGGTGTTGGATCACTTGGCGGCGATTCTTCCTCGACTGGCGTCCGAGGCGGATCGGATCGGGGCGGCGGGGATTCTGCATCGGTACGGCCGGAAGGAGGGAACCGAGTACCTGCGTCGGGCGGTGAAGGAGAATCCGGGTTCGCCGGCGGTGCTCACGGCGGCGACGGCCCTGGCGATGGCGAAGGACTTGGAGTCGCTCGAGGCACTGCGGAACTCGATGGGGGCCTTTGTGGCCGAGCCGCAATTCGCGCGGGCGATCGGGCAATGGGCGCACCCGGGCCTGTTGGATCAGGCGCGGGCTCTGCTGGAGGATGCTTCTGTTCCCCGTGGTCCGGTGCTTCTGTTGCTGGCCATGGCCGGTGCGAAGGAGGCGGGCCCTGGGTTGGTGGCGTTGGGAATACCCGAGGGTGGGATCGGCCCTCGGGAGACGCCGTTTCAGGCGGCCATGGCACGGGTTGGGGTGCGGGAAGGCGGACCGGTGGTCGAGGCCTTAGGTCGGTATGTGGGCCAGCCCGAGCTTTCGTTGGGGTGGTGGGCGCAGAGTGCGCGACTCCTGGGGCCGGAAGCGGCTTTGCCGTTGGTACAGCAGGCGATCGAGCACTACGCGACCTCGCGGCAGACCTTTGGCGAGGCGTACGACGCGCATGCCCGGGCGGTGAGGGATGGCACACGTTCCGTCTCCGAACTGCCGCCGTATCCGATGGCCGCGGAGCGTCGATTGCTGGAGGTGTTGGACCTGGTTCGGGAGTGGAACTCGACCTCGGCTTTGGACGCGCTTTCGCGAGCCCTGGAGGCAGCGGGCGAGGGGCGGTACTCGGTGCTGCTGAATCGGGAGTTGACTCGGGTCATTCTGCATCTGGATCCCGGGCAGGGGGCGGCGCGGCTCGGCCGGATGGGGTTTGGGGAGGAGGAACTGGCCATTGCCGCCCGGCTCAACGAACTGCAACCGCTTCCCCTTTCGCTCATGCCGGAGCAACGGAGTGTGGCGTTGACGCGGCCGACACGGCCGGAGACGGGCGAGTAGGGAGGAGTCCAATGGGGTCAAGTCATGGTATTCGACATTTGGCGGTCTCTAGGGGATTGTGCCGCCATGGCGCGAAAGCTCAGGGTAATCGTGGCAGGCGGCTGGTATCACGTGGTGAACCGGGGCAACCGGCGGGAAGCCATCTACCGGACGGACACCGATCGCCGGCGCTTCCTTGCCCGCGTGGCGGAACTCCCGGATCGATTCCGCACCGAGGTCCATGCGTTCGTCCTCATGGACAACCACTACCACCTCCTCCTGCGCACCCAGGATGCCAACCTCAGCGAGGCCATCCGGTGGCTGCAAGTGTCCTAAGCTTGGCCAGTGCGGTCATTGCGTCCTGAGTGGAGGGCAATCGTGGCGGCCGCGGAAGGGACTGGCGGGCTAGGCCTGCCCTTGCCCCGGAAGATCGACGCGGCGCATGCATCAATTGTTTGATTCGGACCCCCTTCGTAGGATCATGATTGCAACCATGTCGAGAAATCGGGTGTAGCCTTTCCACAGACTCTCATATCCAAGGTGACCATCGC
>JBBQIU010000265.1:0-5358 GCA_038325245.1 Verrucomicrobiota bacterium | reverse complement strand
CGCACCACGCAATTCGAACTCAAGCCGCCACCGCTCCTCGGACGTCTCCGAGACACACCACAGCTCCAGCGTCCCAATCTCGGTCAGCGACGCCCGCAAGTGCACCCCCACCAGCCCCGTCTTCCCGTCGGCGCTCCGCAGCACCGCATGCAAGGGAGGCAGCGGCGTCCAGGATTCGTCCACTGCGACCACCACGCCTGCCGCGTCCACCCGATCCGACGTGCTCGTGAACAACGGAAACTGGACGGGGCGCCCCAACGTGAGCCGGAAGACGCGTCCTCCAAGGTCGGTCGTCATCCCCTCCTCCAGACCGCGCGGAATCACGCAAAGCGCGGATCTCTCCCCGCCCGCCTGCTTCTCCAGGGCGACGTACAACGCGTGCGACGCCCCACCGGTCACGCGTCGACCCAACCCGCGCCGAGCCAATCCGTGACAAGCGGCTCCGCGCGCCACCGCGAGATCCATGGAAGCCCCGCCCAGATTCCGGATCGGCATTGCGCCGGGCCACCAACCGGAAACCACTTCCAGCAATCGTTCCACCAGCCGCCGTGACTTGAAGACTCCACCGTTCAGGAGGATCGCATCGGGTCTTGGCAATCCCCGTGTCTCAGCAGCCCCCACCCGTTCCCCTTCCCCCTCCCCTGCCCCGGTCACACCTGTCAGCGCCGCCCATCCCGCGGCGCGATGCGCCCCCAGGAACCCGGCCAACTGCCGTGGAATCGACGGATCCTGGGCATACGGAAGCCCCACTTCCTGAAGCGCCAGCCGGGTCGAGCGTCTGGGCGCCTCCCCGGGTCCGCATCGCCCCAGAAAACCCTCCAGAACAATCTGCTCCGCCTCGTCGCGCGAAATCCGCGTCGACGCCGTTCCGCCGATCAGCGCGCTCCCGGAGCCCGCCACGGCCAACCGGTAATCGTTTAACCCGCCATCGCCCAGCAGCGATTCCTTGGCTTCACGGCACGCCTGAACCCATTGGGACCACTGGGCGGGATTCAGCTTCCGACCGCTTCCGGCCGACATCCGTTCCTCGGCGTGCCGCGCCAGCGCGGCGTCCATGTTGTCGCCGCCCAACATCAAGTGATCGCCCACGGCGATGCGCCGGAAGGTCGGCCCCGATTCGGCAATTCCCACCTCCACCAGCGTGAAGTCGGTTGTGCCCCCACCCACGTCCACCACCAACACCAACCGCACCCCGTCGAGCGCTGTCTCCAGCTCCCCACGGTGCGCCCAAATAAACGCCTCGAACGCCGCCTGTGGTTCCTCCACCAACGTGAACTTCCCGAGATTTGCCTCACGCGCCGCCTGCACCGTCAGCGCCCGTGCCACCGCATCAAAAGATGCCGGTACCGTGAGCACGACTTCCTGCGCCGACAAAGGATCCGCGGGATGCGCCGCATCCCATGCGCCCGCCAGATGCTTCAATAGCCGCCCCGAGGCCTCCACCGGCGAAACCCGCGCCACGCCGGGTCCGGCGCCCCACGGGAGAATCTTCCCTCCACGATCGACCCCGGGATGGCACAGCCAGCTCTTGGCGGAAACCACGAGCCGTCCGGGAACCCACGTTCCATGCCAGCGCGCGAACTCGCCGACGCCAGCGGTCGGCGCCGGATCCCATGGCAGCGCCAGCGCTCCCGGAGGGAACTCGTGCGCGTCCGGAAGGTACAGACAAGACGGCAGCGTCGGTCGGGTTCCCGTTTCCCCGAGGCGCAGAACCTGCGCGATCGGGAAGTCCTCGACCACCGGTTCCCCAGCCTGGCCGAGGTCGACGAATGCGAGCGCGCAATTCGCCGTCCCGAGGTCGATGCCGACGAGATACCGGGCGTCGCTCACGGTTGGAGCGGGGATTCGTCCCCCTTCATCCGCACGCTCAGTTCGAGTTTCCAACGCCCGGACCCGCCCCGTTCCACACAGCGAACTTCCAGCATTCCCAGTTCGGTCACGGCCGCCTGGATCTGGACCGGAACCAACTGCCCCTCACGCCCGGATTCGACCGACAGGCACGTCTCAATCGGCGCCAGTTCCTCGAACTCATCACTCGTCCCGGCGCCGTCCAGCATCGCCCCCACCCTGTCCTCGCGCCGCACCGACGAAGCAAAGAAGCGAAAACGTGTCGGCTCGCCGACCACGAGTGCGAATTCCTGCGGCGGCAGGTCGGCGTTGGTGCCTTCTTCCATCCCGAATGGCGCCACACACAACGCGCTCACCGGCGGTTCGAATCCCGGCACGGCGGGCATCGGCAATTCCACGCCCACGTAATAGGCCCGCGCCGTCCCGCCCCGGATCCGAATGCCGTGCCCGCGCCTTACCCACCCGTAATAGGCCGCCCCACGCGCCACCGAAAGATCCAGGTCCGCCCCCTCTTGTTCCTTCACGGAACGGCCGCCGTCGGCGACGAGCCAGGCATTCAAAACCGACAACAGACGTTCCTTGAGGACCGTGGCCTTGAACACACCTCCGTTGAAAAGCACCGACGTCGGATGCACAAAATTCCTCCCCTCCACCGCCACGAGCGCATCCGGCGCCGCCGCCAGAGCGCGCGCCTGCCGCGTGAGAAACGCCGCGAGGTGGCGCGTGATGCCTGCATCCTGTGCATATGGAAGCGCCAATTGGGTCAGGCCGGTCCTCCTCGCGGTCTGTGGAACCTCCGTCATCGGGACCTCCGGAAAAAAACCATCCGTCAACACGCGCGTCAGGTCTTCGCGCCGGAGTTCCGCCTTGATCGTCCCGCCCATCAACGCCGAGCCCCGGCTCGGGATCGCGATCGGAACCTTCGTCAGGCCCGCATCCGTGAAGAGCGCCTCCTTGGCCTGACGCGCCCCATACGCCAGGGACGCAAATTGCCAGGCATCCAATCGTTTCCCCGACGACGCCAATCCCTGATTCAGCGTGTGGGCGAGCGCCAGATCCATGTTGTCGCCCCCCAGCAGGATGTGGTCGCCGACCGCCAGCCGCGTCAGTTGCAGTTCACCGCCCTGCTCCGTCACCGCGATGAGCGAGAGATCCGTCGTGCCGCCTCCGACGTCGACCACGAGGATCACGTCGCCCACTTTCAGCTCCTTCCGAAACCGCGGCCCCATACGTTCCAACCACGCGTAGAGCGCCGCCTGGGGTTCCTCCAGCAGCGTGACGTGCGGCAATCCCGCGCGCCGCGCTGCGTCCATCGTCAGCTCCCGCGCCGCCGCATCGAAAGACGCCGGGACCGTGAGCACCACTTCCTGATCCGCCAATGCTTCAGCCACCCCGGCGGACTTCAACCGCGCGTCTCCCACGGCCATCAGGTGGCGAAGGTACTGAGCCGAAGCCTCCACCGGCGACACCCGTTCCACCTCGGCCGGAGCCTGCCAAGGTAATAGCGGCGCCGAACGGTCCACCCCCGGGTGGCAGAGCCAGCTCTTCGCCGACGACACCAGCCTCGACGGCACGGACATCCCGTGACGCCGGGCGAACTCGCCCACAACGGTTCCGGGCTCGGCATCCCAGGGAAGCGCCAACCCTCCCGGGGGAAACTCCGTCGGACTCGGCAGGTACAGGAACGACGGCAGCAAAGCCCGTTCTTCCACCGTGCCCACCGCGGTCAACTGCGCGATCGGAACCGCGCGCTCCCACGTCGCGGGCGCCTGATCGTCGGACAACAACAGGTCATGAAACGACAACGCGCAATGCGTTGTTCCCAGGTCAATTCCAACAGCGTAACGGGCCATGCAATTCAGATAGATCGGTCACTGGTTCGGCATCGGCGAAACCCACTCTCGGGTTCCCACAAGTCTGCTTAGGGAAGTTCCACTTCGGCGGCGGCCAAAACCCGCGGATCCAGGGAATCCGGGATGGCCGGAAGCCGGATCGCCCGGACCGCCCAGCCCGGATGCCGCAATGTCCCCCGGAACGGAGGTTGCCCCGCCACGTTTCCGATCAGCCGGATGCGTTGCGCATCAAAGCCGGGAGGCACGGAGATCGAGGCCCCCTCCACCTCGGAGACTGCGGGTTCCAGATCCAATCCCTGTTGCAGAACCCGCCGGCAACCGGCGTGCACCACCCGCGCCGCCGAGGCGACATCCTCGTCCGAGAAACCGGTCACATCCTGTTGCAGAAAATCCACGAGACGGCCCTCCCTCTGAAACGCCGCCAACAGTAGGAGCCCCGAGGCGTGAACGCGCTCGGGTGCGGCCGAGACCGGGGCCGGGGCCGGCTTGGGGGACGGCTCCGGTGTACGGTCCGTCGTCGCGGTCCCGCGAGCGGCCGGGGCATCTCCTGATTTGTCGGCCTCGACCAACCGCCGCGCGTAGGGCGCATCGAAAAGCACGCGCCAAGCCAACTTGCACCGCGCGCCGAACGACATGTCTTCAGAAGTCCCGTCCATGCGGGCCATCCTAGGCGGACTCCGATCCGGAGGCCAGACCCCCATCGACATCGACGGAACCGGCCAATAATCCCAGTTGAAATCCCCGACAACCTGCCTACTCTGCAACACGTCTCCGAATTCCAAGCATTATGAAACCATTCCTCACAATCCTCGGTGTTGTCCTCGCATTGGGCCTCTCGACCGCTCGCGCGGCGGATGAAAAGGACATTGAAAAAGAAATCAAGGGCGAGGGCCTTTGCCTCAAGTGCGAACTCAAGAAGGCGGACAAGTGCACGAATGCGATCCGCGTGAAGGAGAAGGACGGCAAGGAGACACTCTACGTGCTCGAAGCCAATGACGTGAGCAACGCGTTCCACAAGAACGTCTGCAGCAGCGTCATCAAGGTCATTGCCAAGGGGAAGGTGAAGAAGGACGGCGACAAGAACATCCTCGTCGCCTCCAAGATCGAGAAGGACGAGAAGAAGTAGCCTCGCGTTCGCGCAGCAATCCTCGCCCATCCCAGAACGATTCCAACGGCCGGCTCCCGCGAGGAGCCGGCTTTTTGCTTTTGCGGTTCTCCCATGAAACCACGCATTCGGCGGAGTGTTGGCAGGTGTCCCGCCTGCCGTATCTTGCCCGGCGGATTGCCTCCTCGTTCCTGGTCCCAACGCCCGCTCTTCAAACCGTTCAACCCCTCCTCTACCGTCCCCCCATGCCGCCGGGCCCCCAGCGAACCATCCCCTCCGTGGACCGACTCCTCCACGCTCTCCGCCCCGTCGATCTCCCCCGCCCCTGGATCACTCACACCGTTCGTCAACACCTCGCGTCCATCCGCGCCTCCGGCCAAACGCCCCCCTTCGACGAGTTACTCGAACAATTGAACCGCGCCCTCGACGCCCTCGCGCGCCGCCGACTCCAGCCCGTCATCAACGCCACCGGCATCCTGGCCCATACCAACCTCGGCCGCTCCCCCCTCTCCCCCGCCGCCCTCGACGCCCTCGCCCAGATCGGCGCCGCCT